>NZ_JAQZSD010000122.1:0-5004 GCF_028674935.1 Lysinibacillus sp. CNPSo 3705
CTAAAGAGGTTATCTTTTATTTTTTAATAACATCTGGTAAAAGTGTTTCCTGAATAATCCAAAAAAAATTCAGAGTTATTAAAATCTATTGTATGCTTTGCTGAACTACTAGGTTTTTCGAATTTAATAAAAAATACGTCACTATATTTCAAACTTAGCCTTCATTTTGCATTTTCCTAATCT
Organism: Lysinibacillus sp. CNPSo 3705; assembly: GCF_028674935.1. NCBI lineage: Bacteria > Bacillati > Bacillota > Bacilli > Caryophanales > Bacillaceae > Lysinibacillus > Lysinibacillus sp. CNPSo 3705. The sequence continues at coordinate 184 of NZ_JAQZSD010000122.1, forward strand.
CAACAATTTTCTTCCAGATCGCCCTATCAATTTTGGCAAAACTACTTATGCTTGGCGTTGTATTTACTTCAAATAATATAGGTTTTCCTTCAAGATTTAATCCGAAATCAATGCCATATTCTCTACAAGGAAAGTGGGATGCTATTACTTCAGCTGCTAAAATTGAATCTTTTTTTAGAGAATCTATTGTTTTATCTTTCTTTGTCTTTTCCATCATCATATAATCTGATAATAATTCATCAATCGGTATTATTTGAGAACCTCGATTTGAATTGACAATCCCATGGTCCTCAGTTGCGATCCTTCCGTAAATCCCACCAATTATCCATTCTCCCTTTAGATTTTGAACATGAACACGAATGGACGTAGAATGCCCATTAGGGGTAAGACTTATGATCCCCTCCTGTATGATATAATTTCCGCTTAATTTATCGTGTTTCACATATGGATGTAGAACTTGATGGAAATCTTCAATTGCTGCCACACACTTATTTATTTCTTCACCTTGCATGGTAAAACCGTTAAAACAATAGTGTCCATCTTTTCGTTTGTTGACTTTATAAATTGCTCTTCCTTGTCCAGTGCTATTATGTTTCACATAAACATACTCATATTTATTTAATAAATTGATTAAGTTTTCTAGACTGTAAAGTGTTGATTCTGGAATGAAGGTAGATGTTAAAGGATTTTGTGTTAAAAGTAAGAATTGTTGCCATTTTCCAAGTGTATTTTTCAATAAACGCACCTCTTTCAGTAAGATATTTATATTTCTTTTGTATTAATAGTGTAGTCCTCTCCACGGTAGAGGGGTTACTGTATTTTATGTAAATAGATTTATTTTGCATGGGTGGGGCTTGGTAGCATGATAAATCTCTCCCATTTTTGTGCTAGAGTCCATACACTAGAAAAGTAGCATTATGATTGTTTCCTATTTATCCATTTTTGATTTCACAATCATTAGTTTCTAATGTATCTGCCCTGCTTATCTTTACTTTTAGTCATATGATAATATGATATGTCGATTAAGGGGATGGGAGATATTGAAAAAAACGACGAAATTAAAAAAAATAATATATTCAGATAAACTTGAATTTTTAATGGAAGCCCATAATGGTCTTTCCGCAAAAATTGTAGAGGAAGTCGGTTTTAAAGGGATTTGGGCGAGCGGTCTATCGATTTCAGGATCATTAGGTGTAAGAGATAATAATGAAGCATCATGGACGCAGGTATTAGATATACTTGAATTTATGAGTGATACGACAACAATTCCCATTCTAGTAGATGGGGATACGGGATATGGAAATTTTAATAATGCGCGGAGGTTAGTTAGAAAACTAGAACAATTAGATATTGCCGGAGTCTGTATCGAGGATAAAATTTTTCCGAAAACGAACTCATTTATTAATGGAGAAAAACAGCATCTCGCATCGATTGAAGAATTTTGCGGGAAAATCAAAGCAATGAAAGATACTCAAGCGGATGAGGATTTTATGGTTGTAGCTAGAGTCGAGGCTTTTATTGCAGGCTTAGGATTAGATGAGGCCCTTAAACGTGCGGAAGCCTACAGGAAGGCGGGTGCCGATGCAATTCTTGTGCATAGTAAAAAGTCGGATTTTAGCGAGATTGAAGCATTTATGAAGGAATGGAGTGGAAGGCATCCAGTGGTTATTGTGCCTACAAAATATTATACAACTCCAACGAATGAATTCAGAAAAGTAGGCATAAGTACGGCAATCTGGGCTAACCATAACTTAAGAGCATCGATCACTGCTATACAGAACATCTCAAAACAAATCCTAAAAGATGAAAGTCTCATTCAAGCAGAGAAATCGATCGTAAGTGTGCAAGAGATTTTTAGACTCCAAGATGCCGAGGAGCTTCAAAAGGCAGAGGAGAAATATTTGCCATCAACTAATAACCAATCACAATCCGAAAAGGAGTGATGATATGTTAAATACAAAAGAATTTGGAAATGAGCTTAAAAGACTTGGGTTTGACTTTTACAGTGGAGTTCCTTGTTCATTTTTAAAGAATCTTATTAATTATTCCATAAATGAATGTGAATATATTGCTGCAGCCAACGAAGGTGATGCTGTAGCAATTGCCTCTGGAGCATACCTTGGGGGAAGGAAATCAGTTGTTTTAATGCAAAACTCTGGTCTAACTAATTGTATTTCTCCCTTGACGTCTTTAAACTACCCCTTTCAGATACCTGTACTTGGGTTTGTAAGTCTACGTGGAGAACCCGGGGTGAATGATGAACCCCAGCATGAATTAATGGGGCAAATTACGACACAACTATTAGATCTTATGCAAATAAAATGGCAATTCTTATCTCCTGATAATAGTGAGGCAAAGAAACAGCTTGAAGAAGCTAACAAGTGGATTGAAGTAAATCAACCATTCTTTTTTGTAGTGAGAAAAGAAACATTTAAAAGTGAGAAATTGAAGATAGAGCAACGACTTAATCATAAAAATATGATAAAAAGTGAAAAAACGGACGTAGATGAACTGCCAAGTCGTTTTGACACTTTAAAAGTGATAAATGGACTCAAAAATATGAAAACAGTATTAATGGCGACAACTGGTAAAACAGGAAGGGAACTATATGAGGTCGAGGATGCTGATAATAATCTATATATGGTTGGCTCCATGGGCTGTGTTGGTTCTTTAGGATTAGGATTAGCCCACACGCGAAAAGATATAGATGTAGTTGTTATTGATGGAGATGGTTCCCTCCTTATGCGAATGGGGAGCTTATCTACAAATGGCTACTATCAACCTGAAAATATGCTACACATTCTTCTAGATAATCAAGTTCACGATTCAACTGGAGGGCAAAATACCGTTTCTCACAATGTTAATATGGTCGAAATTGCTGCGTCTTGCGGGTATGAAAAGTCATACTATATCCATAATTTACGTGAGCTTGAAGAGTGTATACAAGAATGGAAAATGACAAAAGGGCTGACGTTTATTTATTTGAAAATCTCAAAGGGATCTAAACAAAATCTAGGACGCCCAAAAGTAACGCCAAGTGAAATCAAAACTCGTCTACAGAGATTTATTAAATAATTGTTCTGAACATATTAGCGGGTTGAACTTACCTATAAATAATCCTCTTTACAGGACGAAAACTTAGTTAGAGCGAGAATTCGAACTGCGTATAAAAGTGAAATATAATGAAAGGGAGGAGTACCGTGAAGAAAATTACTAGAAATATATTACTGAATCCCGGACCTGCTACTACAACAGATACGGTTAAATACGCACAAGTGGTACCTGATATTTGCCCTCGTGAAGATGACTTCAGCCAATTATTGCAATTTGTTACTTCAGAAATTACTAGTTTAGTTTCAGAAGAGAATCAATATACAACCGTTTTATTCGGTGGTTCAGGTACTGCTGCTGTGGAGTCAATCTTAAGTTCGGTTATGACTGATGGGGTTTTAGTAATTATAAATAATGGAGCCTATGGAAAAAGAATGTGTGAAATTGCAGAAGCTTATCAGTTGGATTGGATTGAGTTTTTAAGTCCACCCGATCAACCTATTAATTTAGATCAATTACAGTCATTCATTCAAAGCATTCCAAGAAAAGTTTCTTTTCTAGCTGTCGTGCATAATGAAACTACAACGGGATTATTAAACGATATAGAATCGATTGGCTCCATTTGTGAAGAAAATGAGATTAATATGATGGTAGATGCAATGAGTTCGTTTGCAGCTATCCCTATTGATATGAGTAACATGAAAATAAGTTATTTGGCGGCTAGTTCCAATAAAAACCTTCAAGGCATGGCAGGAGTCTCTTTTGTAATTGCAAAAAAAAGCGAACTAGAAAAAGGAAAAACAAAAAAACCGACAAATTATTACTTGAATCTTTATGCTCAATATGACCATTTCATCGAGACAGGACAGATGCGTTTTACGCCACCTGTGCAAACTATCTATGCGCTAAAACAGGCGATTGTAGAATTAAAAGCAGAAGGAGTGAAAGAAAGATATGAACGATATTCTAAATGTTGGGAAACCTTAATAGAAGGTCTTTCTAGGCTTGGTTTAAGTTATCTCGTCCCAGTGGAGCACCATTCGAAAATAATTACAGCAATAGTAGAGCCCGAAAGTGAAAATTATAATTTTAAAGAAATGCATGATTTTTTATATGCTAACGGAATAACGATATATCCTGGAAAACTTAATCAATTAAATTCTTTTAGGGTAGCCAACATTGGTGATCTTAGCAAAGATGATATCGAGCTCTTTTTAACTTTATTAGAAAAATATCTTCAAACCTGAATTATTCACGGAACAGTTTAAAATCTACAACTTATGTAGTGATAGTAATAAATGCTTTTCCTTATTCAACTCCCACGAAAGAACGAAATAATCTGTTATTCTCTGTAGTTAGCGTTGTTTTTTGCGCTACATAGCTCGCTAACGGGTGGGTTAAAAATTATAGTAAGGTTCTTATCTTTTTTCAAGTTGGTCTGATGTACGTCAGACACTATAAGACGATTGTGTTCCTGGGGTCTATGTCCTTCATACTTATTCAAGTTGTCATGTGGTCCATAAGGGTTTGAGGGAAGTTATATGAACTAAAGTTTTTATGGTTATAAGGAATAATAGTTTCAGAGTAACCAATGAGTTGCAGAGCTTAAGAAACAGCCACCATTTTTTGCGGGTACTGAAAAACTTACGGTTTTATAATAGCGAACCTTTTTCAGATAAAAATAAGGCACTTCTTGTTCAATTTTGAACAGGAAGTGCCTTATTTCTGTCTCTATTCCTTATTCATTTTCGTTTAGTAGCTTTAATATCC
>NZ_JAQZSD010000123.1:0-4724 GCF_028674935.1 Lysinibacillus sp. CNPSo 3705
CCAGGATCAAACTCTCCATAAAAAGAAATTTGATTAGCTCAAATTGTTTTGCTGGCATCATGTTTGATGTCCAAAATTTTGTTTCGTTCACTAACTCGAAGTTAGCTAGTAAAAACTTTATTGATTACGTTTTGCTTGTTCAGTTTTCAAGGTTCATTTATAAATCGTCATCTCTTTGTTAAGAGTTAACTTTTATATAATAACATGTTTTATACATACTGTCAAACAGTTATTTTTTTATATTGTTCTAGCTGCATGTTTAGCAGCAACTTTTATATAATACCACCCACTTCATAGAACGTCAATAGTTTTATTTGTTTTTTTAAAAGTTTTACAACCTAAACTTTGGCCATGATTTTAAAAATTGAATAGTACGGTTTCTTCCTATTTCTAAAAGCGTTTCTTTCGTCTCTTCATCTAAATCAAATTGTGTGGCGCTATAGTCATCGACAGGTATAAAAATAATATCTCGTTCATGCCGTCTTGAAATATACCTTTCATCATGAGCATCTTTCATAGTAGTAAATAAAGCTTCAAATAAATTTAATCCGTTTTTGATTTCATGTGGATGTTGTTCTTCTCTACGTCTACTCAATTTAAGTCCTATAATTGGTCGCATCTTACGTCCTTCTCTATCATCAAATACCCATAACGGGAAATTACTCAATACCCCGCCGTCTACTATAACTGAATCTCCTTTTCCTGTTTTTAATGTAACAGGCTCAAAGAAGAACGGTATGCCACAGCTCATACGTAAAGCACTTGCTACAGAAAAGTTCCTCGCTTCAATATGATATTTTTGTAAATCGTCTGGTAAAACGATCATTCGGCCATTCGTTAAATCTGAAGCCACTAATTTTAATGAATCTCTAGGTAAATCTCCGAATGTATAAACACCTTTTGCCGCCAATTTCTGAAAAAACCATTTTTCTAATGCTTTCCCTTTATATAAACCTAAATGGTGATAAACATTAACCCACTTCATAAACGGGAAAGGTAAAATTGTTTTCCTTGGATCTAGTAATGAAGGTACATCCAACTCTTCTAACATCGTTTGAATTTCTTTTCCACTATATCCTGCAGCAATAAAAGCAGCTAATATGGCCCCAGCACTTGTTCCAGCTACCCGTTTAAAGCGGAAATTTTCAGCTTCTAGTACTTGATACGCCCCAACTAGAGCAAAACCCTTCAAACCACCACCAGAAAAAACACCATCAATCCACAAAATTCCCTCTCCTTTTTCAGGTAATCACTACATTATATAAAGAAATATATACAATTAGAACGAACTCAATGAGTATTTTGTCGAATTTACAAAAGACTTTGATACTCGCATACAGATCTAAAAATAGTAAAAGGATTAGCTCTGTTCAAGTTAGAGCTAATCCTTTTAACTTAGTTGTTGTTATTGCTTAGATTACTTAATTTTAAAATGTGCAATTTGACCTTTTAAATTTTCAACCATATCATTTACTTGATTAGCTGTTCCTAGCATTTCTTCCATAAAAGCAGATTGCTCTTGCATAGTTGAAGCAATATTTTGGGTACCTGCTGATGTTTGCTCCAATGATTGCACAGTTGTCTCAGTAGTCCCTAATACTTGTTCAGAGCTTGCTGATATTTGTTCTACTGTTGAAGCAATTGATTGCGTTCGCATGCTAATGTTTGAAATTAGAGATGAGATTTTTTGGAAAGTATCTCCAGCTAATCTTATTGCGACAGTCTCTTGATCAATTTCATCTACTACTCTCGTAATAGCTTCAACTGATTCATTAGAATTGTTTTGCATTTCAGAGATTAATTTAGTTATGTCATTAGCAGATTGAGCAGATTGTTCTGCTAAATGTCTTATTTCATCTGCGACAACAGCAAATCCTTTTCCGTATTCACCTGCACGAGCAGCCTCAATAGCTGCATTTAGTGCTAATAAATTAATTTGATCTGAAATACTTGTAATGACATTTGTAATTTGTCCTACTTCTTTAGAACGTTGATGCATTTGTTCTGTCATTTGCATAGAGGCTTTTGAAAGCTCGTTAATTGAATCAATTCCTTGTACGGATTGTTGAATGACATTATTACCCTGATTGGATTCTTCTGCTGTCTTAATAGATTCATCAGAGACGTTTGTAGTAGATTCTGTAATTTCTACTATCCCCTGTGATATTTCCCTAATGGCAATTTGATTTTGAATAGCCCCAGTTGTTATCATTTCGCTACTTACTGAAACTTCCTGAACTGCTGCTGATACCTGATTAGCCATTTCTGTCACTTGCTCTATACTTTGAGTCAATTCTTTAGACCCGTTTGCTACATAGTCTGCTGTTGAGGATACATGACCTATAACTTCTTTTAGCTGTACTTGCATACTATTAAAACTTGATGCAAGTTGACCAATTTCATCATTACTTGTATTTTTTATTTCCTGTGTTAAATCACCAGCTGCAATTACTTTAGTATAATCAACAAGTTCATTTAACGGTTTAGAAATTCTTTTAGCAGTGAAATATGCTAGTATACCACTTACTACAATGAATATAAGCGCTAATAATACACATACTTTTATTAATAAATTTTCTAGATCAACTATAAAATCTGCATCTTCATCTAATCCTAAGACAGAATCTGTCCCTTGAACTTGTAAAAATGTAGACTTATGGGCACCGTAATCATCTATATAAATATCACTTGTAACCATTTTAGTTGTACCTAGTGCTGCTTTTTGTTCATCTGTAAACGCTAGTGGTGATAAATACTTATCGTCATTACCTAAAAATAAAATGACTTCTTTATTGTCTACTTTAGTCATAATATAGACATTTTCTAAATCATACTCTTTTTGAAATGCATTTCCTCTAGACAATAGTTCTTGATATGCACTTTTGTTTGTTTTAGCACTATTGATTAATTCTTTATCAAATAACTCATTAAAATCCTCCATTTTCATTGTTAAGCTCTCTTCAAACTGAGGAATAATATATCCGTCAATTAAACGATCAGCTACAATAAAGATGGCTAAGCTAAAAATTGTGCTTATAACAACAATAGGCATTAATACGTTTAATAATATTTTCTTTCTAATTGTCATACCTTTAAACATCATTAACGCTCCTAACTGGAATTAAAAAATTAGTCATTATTAAACAAATACCATTTCTTTTAACGTTATATATTGATTCAGATCTAAATTCAATAACCTTCTATTTTCATTTAAATCCGGTGACTTATGAAAGATTACAGCAAACGTAGAGCTTTCATTCACATTCATTGGTCGATATTCTAAAATTTCACCAAAGTTTAGTTTAAACGCTTCATGATTAATAGAGACAACTTGCTTACAATCAATAGAGGCATCTATTTCAGCACAACAAAAACTATAAATTGAATCATCCATTTGATTAACTATATTTTCCCAATCAGGCTTTTCTTGTTTAAAAAAGTACTCACATGCGTTTACACCATATGCATGAACGCCAAGTTCATTTGTCCCGATACCAGCAAATCTTAGTGGATTTACTTCAATAGGAACAATCTGGTCTTTATCGATGCGAATTTCAATATGTATAGGGGCGGACTTTAAAGCGAAAAACGATGAAATAGTTCTTAAAAATTCTTGAATTTTGTTGAGGGACTCGTTTATTACTTGCTTACTCGTATAGTAAATTCTATCGCTCATGTCTTTTTCATGCCTAAACATTCTTTTAAAAAGATTTAGGATAACCGGTTCCCCATCTTCTGTAAAATATACGTCAACAGCGTATTCATCGCCTTCAATTAATTTTTCAATTATAAATGATTGATTATTAATAACTTCGATTGGATACTCTGAACTTGTAACTTCCATTTCAAACTTAAGTTGTTTAATAGTTTCTTTATATTCTTCTACCTTATCAATACGATGTACACCTATACTTGAATATCCTATAACAGGCTTAACAATAATAGGGAAAGGTAGAGCACTAGGATCTAATTCTTCTAATTCTTTTAGAGAAACTTCTGTGAAAAAGAAATCTGTATAATGTCTACTTAATGTTTTCCTAAAAGTAACTTTATTTTTCAAAATATCTGTAACAGTTGTTAAATAGTGATTTGGCGCATATTTTGATAAAATATTAAGTCCATTTTCAGAGTTAAAGAGAATTGGAGAATTCCCCTTCTCTAATTCAATCAACAAATCGTCTACCTTTTTTAAATTAATAGTAGATTCGTTTGGTATAAAAACTTCATTTAATTTGATTACCGGAATTTTATTCTTACTAATTGTGTCCGCTAATAATTCCGAAACATAAGGTCTATCTAGTATTATCAATATTTACACTCCTATTTGTATATTTTTTTTACATATCTATATCCTAATAGTATGTAAAAATAACTATTACCTATTTTAATATATAATACCTATAAAAGCCATAATATTACCTTTTAATACTATGGGTAATATTACATTGAAATTAATATGCAAGCAACATGAAATATCTAAATACTAATGAGTATATTTGACTATAGAAAGATTAACTTTTGCTAAAGTTAATCGTAAAAAAATCGAGAGGCTTACATTAGCTTCTCGATTTTTTACTATTGGTTAATTATTATTTGTATAATTTTATAAAAAAACAGCCAGCACTCAGCTGACTGTTTACATTGCCTAGCGACGTCCTACTCTCACAGGGGGAAGCCCCCAACTACCATCGGCGCTAAAGAGCTTAACTTCCGTGTTCGGTATG
>NZ_JAQZSD010000124.1:0-4571 GCF_028674935.1 Lysinibacillus sp. CNPSo 3705
ATGTAGACTTGAAATAAAGTAGTGACGATGAAAAAGTTGATTTATATTTTTTTGAATAGTTTTAATCAAGCATTAATTTCATATGTAAATGAAACCTACCCATTTTGTTTAAACTTTAATTTTAAATTGAGCAGATTTTTTCTGTATAAAATCAATGTTCTTAGCATGCTTTTAATCAAACTTTATTTTAAACCAACACTATAAATAAATATAAAAAGTCCAATTTCTCATTATTTAAATTGAGAAATTGAACTTTTGTAGTTACTTCGGAATAGCGTCTATTAAAGGAAAAAGCATTTGCGCTATGTGTGATCCATTAAAGTATCCCCGTAAGGCGAAGTTTAAATGATAAACATTAAGGAGTGTTATTGGTTTCACTAAACGAAAGGCTTTCTAAACGATCGATCAATTGTCGCAGGCCTGTTTCGTCAGTGGTATAATGCCTAACATCCTCTCCTAATAGTTTGTCTGCCTGTTCTCTTGTAAACGTAAAGGTATTAACTATTCCATCGTTTTGGTCTGGGCTGTCAACAATCGAATAGTTTATAATATCGACGTTATCAATCATACTTAAGAGGATAATGGAATTACGATAATAAATTTCGCTATTTATTTCAGCCTCATCTATCCCGGAAGCAGAATCATTTATATAATTGATAGTTACCCCATAAGGCTGAGTCGTTGTTTGAAGTGCAATCCCGTTCCATTCAAGACCTGTTGGTTCGGGCATTCCACTGAGGAGACCGCCTACCTTACTAGTGTTACCTACATAAAGCGTTTTGTTCTCCATTAGCTTTTCTATATTATATCCAGATTGCAAGGGTCCCTGCTGCAAAGGCTTGGGATTGGCTGTACATCCTACAACTAAAGTTGCAATAACGAGCATATAGGCTGCAATCATCCTTTTAGAAGGTTGGCGGTAAGTAAGAATATTTTTAATTCTTGCCTTCACATTGCTCTCTCCAAAAGCAAGTGGACTACCGGTTAGTCCCCCTTTTTTGCTAACAGAAAGCGTAAGCAATGAGGTTGAATAGCTTCCTTTAATCTGATGCCCCATTTTGTTAACGACACTTTCATCGCAGGACATCTCCATATCTTTATTCATAAGCGCATAAGATAACCACATTAGCGGATTAAACCAATGAATGATAAGGAGCATAAATGCAAAAGGTTTTATCAGATAATCACGTCTCATAATATGAATTTTCTCATGTAGTAAAATGTAAGACAGCTCATGATCACTCATGCCGATTGGGATATATATTTTCGGTTTCAGAAAACCGCAAACAAAGGGTGTGTCAATCTGGTCAGTCTCATAGATATTATCCTTGACAAGTGTTGCCGTTCGGACCTTAACTAATATTTTCAAATACGACAGAATGCTAAAAAGCAAAAGAATGACTATACCTGTAATCCAAATTAAACTTCCAATCCACACGATGATTTGCATGGGGTTTGCGCTCGCCATCGGGGTAGCCACTGGAAGGGATGAGTTTATAAAATGGCTTATCTCCTTAATTCCAATATCCATAACTGGATTTTCTTGGATCCCAATTTCTTGGGGTACAAATTCCATGATACCTGTGCCAGTTTTCTTTTGGAACCTTACAAAACCTAACACACTTAAGCTTGAGGTAAAACTAACAGGGGTGATCAGTCGGATGGCTACGGCTACCCATAGAATATAAGAGAATATTTTAGGAGCTCGTCTCAAAAGAAATCTCACCATGATAACCGCAAGTGCAACAAAGCTTGCAGTAATGCTCATATTAAGGATTACAAGAAACAGGTTCATGATTTAGTTGCCTCCTCAATAATCCGTTTCAACTCTTCGGCTTCCTCATTAGAAATCCCCTTTCCACCTAGAAAAGCAGTTAGAAACTGCGGTAAGGATCCATTGAAGGACTTTTCAACAACCATCTGACTTTCATATTTCTGTGCGTCCTCTTTTTTAACAATGGATGTGACCGTTGCTTCCTCGTTTTTAAGGACTCCCCGTTTACATAACTTTCTTAAAACAGTATAAGTCGTGGACTTTTTCCAGCCAAGTACTGCTTGGCTTAGCTTTACAAGATCAGTAGAATTAATAGGTTCGTTATCCCAAATCAGGCATGTAAATTTGTATTCGGCATCGAACAATTTATACGGCTCCATTCTGACCACCCTCCTTGTCAGGTTTATTGAGATAAACTTCTTGTTGATTAGTTTATTGTAATAAACCCATCTTGTCAATAAACTGAAGTTTTTAACTTTACTACTTTTTATAAAGCGGAATTTTTATATCAAGTAACGAAACTCGTCCTTTTCAGAACACGCTCCTTTTTATTTATAAGGGGCGTTTTTTACCGTTATCGATTTCTATCAATACCCAGTGACGTTAATAACAGAATTGCCAAATTTACCGATTCACCAGCAGCCAGCGATTTTAAATAATTACATGCCTTGTTCGAAAAAAATCCAAGCCACATGTGCAAACTAGCCATGTATCCGAAAAAAATTAGGATAGATGGCCATTCATCGTGTGTACCGAAAAGGTTGCCCTTTTTTTATATTTAGGGCTTACTTTCCACTAGAAATTGAAATACTAAATTTAGACTGTTGATTACCGAATCGTTCCAATGTCTCCTCGAATTTCATTCCAACTCTTTTTAATAGTCCACAAGATGCTATGTTAAGTGACTGAGTTTCAGCGACAATAGTGGTTAAGTTTAATGCACTAAATCCATGATTTAATACTTTCATAATCACTTCTTTTGCATAGCCTTGACCCCAAAACTCAGGTAAAAATTGATACCCAATCTCTGTATTAATCCCATCATGATACGTATCAAGGAAAACAAAACCTATAAATTCTTTACTATCTTTTAAAAATACTGTCCAGTGGAGGGAGCTATTTTTTGAATTTAATATTTCATAGAATCTAATTTTATATGCTTCTTCGTCGATAATACCTCCTAAGTATTTTCTCACTAGCTCGTTTTCATATAATTTTTTAATGTTTTTATAATCATTTTCGGAAATTACGTGTAACTCACATCTCTCAGAGAATAACAAGTAAATCTCTCCCTTCGATAATTATTATTCTTTTCCTGGTAATCCACCTATGAAAAATATGTGCTCTACTTACAAAATCATATAAAACATACATCCTTTCTTATTTAGTCTGCCATCACATGGTATGATGTGGAATGCTTACCAGGTCAAGGGACATTTATAAAATTTTTTGTATGCGTTAATATGTAGTAGGAAGGGAGAGTGTATGATGACAAATATAAAAAAAATCGCAGAACTGGCGGGGGTCTCGGTTTCTACTGTTTCTCGTGTTTTAAATAATCATCCGTATGTAAATGAACAAAAACGAAAAGAGATATTAGCAATTATCGAAAAGTTAAATTACACGCAAAATTCGAATGCGATTCATTTAGTACGAGGAAAAACAAATGTTATTGGAGTGCTTCTTCCATTTATAAATAATCAATATTACAGTGCAATTATAGAAGGTATTTCAAGAGAGGCTGTAAAATATAATTACAATATGATGCTCTGCCAAACGGATAATAGCGCGGATAAAGAAATTGAGATTTTGAATATGTTAAAGATGAAAAAGTTAGACGGAATCATTATATGTTCGAAAGTCAATGTTTGTAAGGAAATTGAAAAGTACTCAAAATTTGGCCCGATTGTGACGTGTGAGGATACAGCATCAAGCACAATTTCTAGCATTTATATTGATCATTACAAAACGTTTGCACTAGGAATGAATTATTTAATAGAACGGGGACATACACGAATTGGTTACTGCTTTGGACGAAGTAATAGTTTCAACAGTCAAAATCGAAAACAGGCGTACCGGGACGCTTTATCCTCTATTCATGTTAGGACGAAAGAGGAGTGGGAGTTTGTAGACTGCTATACAATAGAGGACGGGACACGTGTTGTTCAATCACTGCTTCATATGAAAGAGCGTCCAACAGCCCTTCTCGTATCTTGTAATCATATTGCAGCGGGTATTGTAACAGCCGCCAAAAAAAGCGGCCTTTATATTCCAAGTGATTTAACGATTATTGGTTGTGATGACCAGCAAGTTGCAGAGATACTAGATATTACAACAATTGCTCATTCGAGTGTGGAGGTTGGTGCAGGTGCATTTACAATTTTACATGACCAAATTGCGAGTAGAGAAAAAGAAGTAAAAAGAATTGAGTTATTTGCGAAATTAACGGAAAGACTGACAACATAAGGAGTAAAGCACAATCTTCATTAAAGTGATTGTGCTTTTTTCGTAGGCTGATGAAAGTCACTTTTTGAATTTTCATTTGTATAATATGGTCAATCTATACGGGATAAAGGGGTTCTAAGCATGAGACAGAAATTTGTGAATGTAGATTTTAAATAAAGTTGTACCGTTTATAAAAAAGATGTATGGTTTAAAATAATGTTCTACTGTTTGTAAAAAAGGTGCACCATTTTGTCCCTTTTTGATGTAAGAATTCTAAGTGAGTTTTAATCAAACTTTTTTATAAAAAATAACTCCTTCACAAAATTAAATCCATCCATTTTGATTAATCTTT
>NZ_JAQZSD010000125.1:0-4556 GCF_028674935.1 Lysinibacillus sp. CNPSo 3705
TTCATTAGAGTCAAGACGTTCCGATAAGTGATTGAGAGATTCATCAACTGGCTGGAATAATTTAAATTTCCTTTTTAATTTTCCTGTCTTTCGATGATGGATATTTTTATCTCTTACTTTACTGTAGTCAAACTGCGTCAGTCGCTCGATACGAGATAATACATAAACGAGTGGACGGACAAATTGACGAGAAATGCTAATCGATAAAAAGATGATCCCTATTAACAAGATAATATGTCCCCCAAAGAAGACGGAAACAAATAACACCATCGCTTTATTAAAAGGCTCGTCAAATGGTTTGTACGCTGGATTCGGCATACGTACAACTAGTGTCGAGCCATCCTCTAAAGCAGTATTTCTCGACAGCTCTTTATACTCAAAAATATCGTAATTCTCTTCCAACAATTGAGGCTTATGGAGCTTCTTATGACGTTCACCAATGACTTCTACCCGATCCCACTGCCCATTATAAATTTCAACAGATGCCTTCTTATCCTGCAAACGTTGGCGCAGTTCTGAAGAAATCTCCCCTTTATCCTTCCAATCTCGAACTACTTCCTCAAAAAGCGGTTGGACAGGTAAAGCCGGAAGGAATAACAAATGGTATTTAGGAATCTCCCACGTGTGCATCCCTGGCCGTTTAAGAGTCATTATTTCGTTATCTGTCATACTACATAATTCACATGTATCTCCCGTGTAATCAACAATGTCCATCGATTGATTGAACAAATACAATTGCCCCAAGTTCTCCTCAGCTCGCTTCGCTAAGTAATCGGCAATCTTAATAGATTTCCCTTTTTCTACGACAGCATCATCTTTAATCTCAGAGACACTCATTATATGAATATCGTCACCGACATGATGATTAATAAAGTATGCAAAAGACACCAAACTTATAATAAAGCCAGTAATGATTAGTAAATAAAAAATGATGAAATAAGACACAAAACGAAGTGTTAATCTTCTAGCTGGCTTCATGAATGAACATCTCCAACCAGTTTATAACCAATCCCCCTTACAGTAATAATGCAAGTTGGTTTACCCGGATTCTCTTCTATTTTTTCTCGCAGTTTTCGAATATGAACCATCACAGTATTATCATCAAACAAACAGTCACCCCATACACGCTCATAAATTTGCTCCTTCGATAATACTTGCCCTACGTTTTCACATAAATACTTCAATAAGTAAAATAATCGTCCGCTAATAATTTCTTTTGTACCATTTACAGTCACCTCAGCTGCATCGATATCGAATGTAAATCGACTACATGAAAATAAATGACTACTCGGAGCATCTTTTTTCTTCATATATCTGGTAAGCTGAACCTTCACCCTCGCAACAAGCTCAAGTGGATTAAATGGCTTCGTAATATAATCGTCTGCACCGTTCATAAAACCGCGAAGCTTATCTGCATCACTACCTTTTGCCGTTAAAAAGAAGATAGGCGCTTCACTATGCTCACGAATCATATTCGCCATATCGAGCCCACTTCCATCAGGAAGCATAATATCTAATAGATAGAAATCAAAAACCTTCGTTTCAATTTTTCTTTTTGCTTCTTGAACAGTGTCGCAAAGTGTAATGTTTAAAAATCCTTCTTTTCTTAAGATAATTTCAATCATTTCTGCAATTGCACGTTCGTCCTCTAATACTAAAATTGATGCGTCTTGCATGCTATCACCTTCTTTTAAGAATACTTTAAGGTAGCCATCATTTCACGATAAGCTTTCTCCACTACAATATGTATAAGATAACCAATTAAGGAGATAAAACGCAATGACAACTAACCGTGTTACTTTTATTGATACAATGCGTGGTTTTAGCTTATTCGGCATCTTAATGGCGAATTTATTGATTTTCCAGTTTGGCATGTATGGCAAAGATGAACCAAAAGATCTATCCCTCCTCGATAATGGAGCGTGGTATTTTGTAAAAATCTTTATAGAGGGATCATTTATGCCGATCTTCACCATTTTATTTGGCTTCTCTCTTATTAAGCTTATAGAGTCTATTCGTAGAAAAAAAGATAAGAGTCGATGGTCCATTTTACGCCGCGCAACAGGGCTAATTGCTTTAGGTTTACTACATTCAACATTTTTATGGGATGGCGATATTTTATTTTCCTACGGGATGATGATATTGTTTTTAATTCCATTTATTAATCGTAAACCGAAAACTTTATTCATTTGGGCTGGTATCTTCTTAGTACTTATTACTAGCTTATCATTTGGTTCCACAGAAGAAACGAAAAAAGAACAGCAAGAGTTAGCAACCTATGTAGAAAAAGCCGACAATGTATACGCTAACGGGAGCTACTTAGACATTTTTAATTTCCGTGCAAATGATGTACCTCCGGGTATGGATGATGCAGGATTAGTCTTTGTCTTATTAGTGTTCCTTGCACCAATGTATACTTCTGCATTGACCCTTTTCGGCATGGGGCTTGCTAAAAAGCAAGCTTTTGTGAATATGGAAGATGAAAAGAAATGGTATAAGCTCGGCGCTCTGCTTGTTCCAATTGGGCTAGCTTTAAAGAGTTTGAGTTTTATTATAGAAAGCAATTTTTCCGGTATGCTGTTAATAGGTGGATCTGAATTATTAGCAATTGGCTATGTCTGCCTTGCCGCTCTAATATATAAAACTCGCCCAGTACAACGTCTCGCTCCTGCCTTTGAGAGTGTTGGTAAACTATCATTAACTAATTATCTAATGCAAACTATTATTTGTACAACAGTATTTTATGGATATGGTCTAGGCTTATACGGCAAGTTAGGCGTGTTTGGCGGTATTTTATTTGGAATCGTCGTGTACAGCTTGCAATGTGTTTTCAGCCTCGCCTATTTCAAGAAATTTAAACGTGGACCATTTGAATCTGTACTGCGTGTATGGACGAATTGGTCTTGGAACGGACAGATTAAAATAAAACAGAAAGGAAGTACTTTACATGAATAGTGACTCCAAAGAGGACTTTACAGATACATGGTGGTTCTTAGGAATCTGTACTGCTGTAGCTGCCGTTTTAACACTATTTGCTTTTTAATATAACAATCAACTTTGCACTTGGGAACAACTTATACAACAATATCTTGCAATTCGTTTTCGTTCGCCCCCTACTGTATACTATGACTACACATACTATACAGCTTAGGAGGCGTTTTTTTGCTACAGCGAATTATTATTACTGGCTATAGACCACATGAATTGGGCATTTTTAATGACAAGCACCCCGGCATTGCCATTATAAAAAAAGCACTCGAAAACCGTCTGCGTATATTGATCGATGAAGGTTTAGAATGGGTAATTATTAGTGGCCAGCAAGGTGTAGAAACATGGGCAGCTGAGGTTGTTCTTATGTTAAGAAAGGAATTTCCTCATTTAAAATATTCTGTTATCACTCCTTTTTTAGAGCAAGAAAAAAATTGGCAAGAACATAAAAAAGAGAAATATCAAGCATTAATAGCTCAAGCAGACTTTGTAACGAGTGTAACGAAAAAACAATACGAGGCTCCATGGCAATTTATCGAAAAAGACAAATTCATTATTCAAAATACAGATGGTCTGCTGCTTATTTACGATGAAGAAAATGAAGGCTCCCCGAAATATATGAAACGTCTAGCAGAAAAATATATGGAAACACATGACTATATACTTTTGATGATTACCGCTTATGATTTACAAATAGTAGCTGAAGAAATGCAGCAACAAGATTGGTAGGGAAAATATTGCTATAATTTTCCGATAATTATATACTTAAACTAATAATAGCGCGTGGTTGATCTCCGTTCCGACTGGGCTCTTTCCAGGGGGCGTTCGATGAGCCGCTTCAATCCACTTATATAAAAAAATATCATCTCTAACTTTAGATGATAAGTATTAGCTATAGTTACTTCTTTTTTATAAATTCACGTCTTTTTCTACCCTTTAGTGCTAATTTCCGAAAAGGAGCTGCTAACATTTGAGTAAAAAAATCGAAATGGTTCTTGAGTCGTCGCCGGTGAATGTTTCTCATGATACGTACCGCAGGGAGTGCAAATATACACGCGGAATTCATATTGAAGAACAAGAGTTTAAAGCAATTTTAAATGCAATGTGCCACGATTCTCGCTTGTATTTCGACTTCCATAATCCACGCAGAGAGATTAAAAAAGGAACATATTTAAATGGACACTCTGGGTTAGCGCGTAGTATTTATCATTACTATAAAACAAATCATAACGTTGAACTGACCGAGATTATAAACGGTAAAGATTTTTATGTAAAAATAATATAAAAATTCCATATTATTAAAGTGGGTTGTTTCTTACATAGCAACCCACTTTTATGTCCGTAAAAAAGAGGGCACTGAAAAAATCTATATCTTCTCACATTGCGAGGTATTCAACAATTAAATTGTAGAATACCTCGCTTTTTTCATTTGGCACTGTGACTCTACTGTTGTTTTCCGAAGCATTCCGCTCGCTTTCCCGCAGGAGTCGAGCGATGCTTCTCCAAACAACGCAATGTATCATACTATTATTTTAGTCACGCTTTCCTTTATAATAAAAGAATTAATG
>NZ_JAQZSD010000126.1:0-4433 GCF_028674935.1 Lysinibacillus sp. CNPSo 3705
GAACTAGAAAAGACTATGTAAAAAATGTGATAAAAAATTTTTTTATCACTCTTGAAAACGGGTCAAACCGTTGATATATCAACATTTATAGAGGGAGGTAAGTACTAATGGGAAAAGAAAATTGCAGTTATTATTAACCCCTCAACCATTTGCGGAAGAGGGGATTTTAATAATTAACTAAGATTTAACTATTATGATTTTGGATTTTTTACGCGAACGGTGCAGATTAGGTATACATTTGCCGGAAACACAAATGACTCACTTCTAACATTCACGCAATGTATATAATTAACCGTATCTTATAAAACCTTTAATGTTAAGCGTTCCCACCCATTAAACGTTTGGCAATGGTATATCCAATTAGGTATGCAGATGCAGACGTGTTACCATCTACTGTAAAAGGAATGATTTGTGCATCAGCAACCATTAAATTATTGACTCCATGGACATTGCCGTACCGATCTACTACGCCACCTTTATTAATAGGGGCCATTCGAAGAGAGCTTTGTTGATGGTGATTATGGTCAAAATTCTCTTTAATAAAGTTTTCAAGTTTATCATCATTATCAATGGTCTCAAATGTTGGATTTACAAGCTGATAATTTGGGTCGAGTTTTGAAAGTTTCTCCGCAAGGCCTTTAATATAAACTCTGTAAATAGCCTTTATTGCTTCTAGGTCATATTCATTTTCTAAGAAACCTTCATCCGCAAGGACAATTTTTAAAGGGTCGTTATTTTGTATGTTAATGGATCCTTGACTTTTTGGTTGTAAAAATATAATAGCAATATTTAAATTTTCTTCTGAAACAATACCAATAAGTTGAACACCTCGTTGGGGATTGTTACTGCTATTAAGGGGATTTGGTAAAAAGGCACCGCCTGTATAAAGGGCAAACGGATCGTTTTGAAGCTGAGGAAGATCTTTTGGATTCACACTAAATGTCGCTGTATTTAAAGTATGATTAGTCAAATGTTTCCCAACATTTGGATTGTTAAAAATAACAGGGATATCGGCCCGACGTAGGTCATTTGAAGGTCCGATTCCAGATAACATTAACAATTGCGCACTGTTTATACCCGCTGAAATAATTACTTTTTTCCGGGCAAAAGCTTGGACCTTTTTACCTTCCTGTAGAAATTCAATACCTATTGCTGTTTTCTCCTTAAATAAAATACGAAGTCCGGTTGACTTATAAATAACCCTTAACTTACGTCCATTCACCCCGTATCCATTAGGAGTTACGATGTCTGCAGATAAAAATGCGGTAGAAGAACTTTCACGATCTCCATTAATCTTTTGATATAGTTGCCATTGAGTGAAAGGGCCAATGGGGGTTTTTGGGTTATTATAGTCAAGAATTTGTTTAAAACCCGTCGCTTGTTCGATCGCTGACACTAATTTTTTCGTTATTATTGGTGGATTGGTGGGGGCTTGCCTGATATTTAAACGACCATTGAAGCCATGAAATTCAGGATTACTTGTTTCTCCATGGAAATTTTCTAACTGTTTAAAGCTACGAAGTGCTCGTTCAGGGGACCATAAGTTACCTAAAAGACGTTCCCATTCTTTTAAAACAGCTGGTGTAGGTCTAACATACTGTTCACCATTGATTGAAGATCCGCCCCCAGAAAGCCGCCCCGTAGTCCATTCAAATTTTCTGTCTTCTACCCCAGGTAGGGGAATTCCTTCACCTTGCCAAAAATATTCTGCGGAGAATTGCTCTTCTAGTTCAGGAGCAAATCTAGAATCTCGAATTGGATCATCTCTATCATTGTTTTCTCCTGCCTCCAGAACTAAGACTGAGGTTTTTTTATCGTCTGTCAGTGTTTTAGCTATAACTGCTCCAGCTGGTCCTGTTCCGACAACAATAAAATCATACATATTGTTTGAACGTTTAGAATCCACTTCACTATCTCCTTTTCTATTTTTTATTTATCTTATGGAAATTGGAGGGGGAGAAGTAGGTAAAGTTAATCATACAGTTAAAGTTAAAAAAAGGGTTTTGCGAGAGGTTTAGGGTTTAGGAATTGATAGAAAAAATTTTAGAATAAAAGGCGCTTGTCGGTATAATTCCCAGTCACCTTACGCACTTGAGAATATATTATTACTATTAAAATAAAAGGAGGTGAATAGATTGGAGCATGATAATCAATCCCAGGAACAAAATCAGTCAGAAAAATTAAGCAATTGCGTAGGTGTAATAAGATGTCAACAACTTGCGAATATCATCGGTGGGGAAGTTATTACTTCAACACCTGTTTGTGTTGTACAGCGCCTTCGCGATATTAAAGCGACCATTCTTGGACGAACTACTCGATCCCCTCTCGCACTTCCTTTTGCTCTTTCTTTTGAAGGTATTTTGGCTAATACACTTAACCTCGGTGAATCTGTAGTACTGCAGGAAGAAATTAATCCATTTATGAGAGAGCTTCAAAAGAGAGGACTTATTGTTACAGCAGTGCATAACCATTGGCTTTTCGATAATCCTAGATTAATGTATATGCATTGGGAGAATGTTGGGGATCCAACAGATTTTGCAAGAAGAAGTTTTAATGCTGCAGTTGCAGCAGGCTTATTTAAGAAGTAAAAAGATAATATCTTTATCATCTTAAACAAAGATGAAGTTAAGCAACCGTACAAAAGCATTAGCATAACAGTGTAAGTAACTAAAATACTAAACGCCTATATACATTATCAAAACGACGGGCGTTTAGTATCTAATAGACGTCTTCTATTGATCGGTCTCAATTGATACACTCTAATTTTATATCTCTATCATAATTATCCATACTTTTAATAGGGGCAGGGGGCTTTTTATCAAAATGAAAGGCCTTTAAAATAACTTCTTTTTGACGAATCAAGAGACCTTCTTCACTAATCTAACAACTTCGTCTTCTCCTCTTAGCGGGCGTATCTTTCTTCTAAGCCTACTTCACGCTCTAAAGGACTGCCTTAAGTATGTATTCTGGCATCTTCTAAAGCTGTTAGCCCATGCTCTTTATAAGCCGTACACCAACGATTGTGAAGCTCTCCGAATATGTGTTGGACCAACGGCTTCAATATCAAAACCCACCTCAAGGAAAATTTCACTTGGATATTTTCCTTTATCATATTGATCAAGAAAAAATTCTTTAAATTCATCTGTATAAGTAATCGCGTTTGCACTTACCGTTTTAACGTATGGATTTAATTTTAATTGTGCTTGTTGTTGTTTCGAAAATAAATTTTTAGTCATACTAGTTACCACTGTTCGTTCTTTTCTTCATTATAAATAAAAAATATCCTATTAGTGACCTTTTTGAAAGTGTCTATCTTATAGGGTGCATTTTAGTGAAAAGCGATCTTTTTTGAGGGAGTTTTAATTGCCTTAGTACACACTTTGTAAGGATTATCGAAAGAAATTGTGCAATAAAAAAAAAGAACAGTTAACAATTAAATTAACTGTTCAAAGAGGATTGTATAAAGTGAATTAATATTATGCGTTCATATCAACAGATTTTACTTGGTAATTATCTTCAGAAGTATCTACAACAGCAGATATTTTCTTATTTTCATTACCGACAACATGTCCTTCTAAATATACTTCATGTGTTGCGTATTCACCTGAAGAACTAACTTCATTTATTGTAATATCGATATTGTTTTCAGTTTTAAAATGCTCCACAGTAGTTTGTATTGCTTTTTCTTTAGTATCTGACCATGCTTCTTCACTAAATTCCTTAGGCATACCTTGGTCGATAAGGAAAAAAGCCGCTACAGCTAGAGCAATAATTGTAGTACCGCCAAAAATAGCTAAAAATCTTATTCCTTTGTCTTTCATTAAAATTATTCCTCACATTTTCTTATTGTTATACAACAAAAGCTATTCTAAAACATAATTCCAGTTTTAACAATTAAATTTTGGTGACATGAAACTTATAATTTTGTAAGTTTTAGTTTCAGGAGGTCTATAGGTACTGAGAATATTTACTTGAGGCAAGTTATGTAGAGATTTAAACAATTAAGATGTTAAATTACCCAGTAAAATTAAATCAGTAAACTTGCGCAAGTTACAAATCCAATAGCTACATAATGGAGGAAGACTAGCCACAAGCTATATGGAAGTAAAATCAATGTATTACTTCTATAGAAATTACAGAGTGTTTTATTTTATTCTTTTGTAACAATTGTAATATTACAGTAATATCCTTCTTCAATTAACTTTTCCGCTAGTTGAATAGTAACAATCTTCGAGAAAACAGCCTATAAAGGTAGTTAAGTGGGTATGTGTAGATGAATAAAATGTAATCGTAAAAACGGCTGAGGTTAAGTCTAAATACATAATAAAATTTTTAAGATTATTTTAAGGATTTTATTATGTATTTTTTTAGAGGTTTGTTTTATAATTTAGAACGTTATATTACAATTGTGTTACGATTACATTACATATTTT
>NZ_JAQZSD010000127.1:0-4331 GCF_028674935.1 Lysinibacillus sp. CNPSo 3705
ATTGCATATTGTTTGTTATTTTTTTAATTTTTTCTTAATTAAATTTCAATTATCAATTCAAAAACCTTGTTAAAACAGGATTCCTACGATAATATGACCTTAAAAGTCTTAATTCGTTTTTAATTTTTTTTCAATTGTAAGGAAAGGAGAGTTTAAAAGTGGAGGAGAGCAGAAAAAAACTAACAGTAGCAGAGAAGCAAGCCTATGTTTTAGATACTTACAAGGATGATCCTTTGTTACTTTACATTCAGGATAGAGAAGCTCAAAAAGTCTTTATGGAATATGCTCAAGACTTTTTTGAGAATGTTGAAATAGATAAACACTATACAAATAACACTGCTACCCAGCTACTGGGATTTAAGTACTCACAAAAAATTTTAAATATATTGAATGATAGTAAATACGCAAACTACTTAAGAACTTACAAAAAGGGAAATCAATACAGGCATAATATTGAAGTCCTATTTAAACTGCTTTTAATAACTTTTCTTTCTGAGTCGCTTTTACTTAATGCTCCTGATATTTCAACGATCTTAGGAGAAGACGCAACATACACATCATTAAGTGATGATAACGAGCGTATAAATAATTCTGGTCGTCAAAATATAAATCCAAATTTCGTAAAAGCTTTAATAGCTGAGGGACTAAATGAAAATATGCTACAAATGCAAGAGGGATTTAAACAGTTTGCAGAGGAATTGGAAAAAAGAGAGCTACTTAAAGAACAGCAATACTTAAATATGCAAAATACGTTGCTAGAGCATATAACTTTTACTGAGAAAGTATCTCGGAAAGAGCTTGAATTAGTTGAGGCCAAAAATAAAATGAATCAACTCCAAGCTGAAATCAATTATTTGGAAGCACATATTAAGACTGAAGAAAGACAACTGGCTGAAAATAAAAGGACTATTGCTGTTTTGGTGGATAGAGAACAAGAAACTTCTCAGCAAGCAACTATGAATTCGGCTGAAGAAATGACTGTTAATGTACCAATACCTTCTGGGAAGAAGTATAT
The DNA here is from genome assembly GCF_028674935.1 of Lysinibacillus sp. CNPSo 3705. Classification (NCBI taxonomy): domain Bacteria; kingdom Bacillati; phylum Bacillota; class Bacilli; order Caryophanales; family Bacillaceae; genus Lysinibacillus; species Lysinibacillus sp. CNPSo 3705. The sequence goes on from NZ_JAQZSD010000127.1 coordinate 1,016, forward strand.
ACCTCGATTCTTTAAAAGCTTGTTTTTTATAGAAGAAGGTGAAGATATTTCGGAACAATCAGTGAAAATCACTAAAGAAAAAGATAATGAAACAATTGAACACATGAAACAAAGGCAAGCTACTTTATTAAAACATATTGAGGATCTAACTTTAGAGCAGGGTAATATTACTGCGTCTATTGATAATAATAAGGACCTGAATAGCAAACTTAAAAGTGATTTACAAATATGCGTTGAAACAGTGAAAGAGTTAGAAGAACAGCTACATGGTTTAAAATCTAACAAGAGCATTGAATCGCTTAAAAAGCAGCTAGTAATGCCAACTGATATTAAATAATTTGTAATTAATTTATAATTAATAATTAATCATTAATAATTAATTATTAATTTTTATACAGATAAGAAAAAGCTACTCTAGAAAGAGTAGCTTTTTTGTCCTTCAAAAAAACGCTGTTCAGGGGTTACCTGAGCATTAATTTGAATACGTGATTTAATTACATTAATCATAACAATTTGTTCTTAAAATTGCAACAATCAGATTAATATTTATTAAATGTATTTTGCAAATTAAATTTTGTACGTAGCAAAACAAGGGGATTAGAATGTAAAAACTATTGCAGAGCGTTAATAAAATTTGGTACAATTGTGGTGTCCTTCTAAAAAACGCTGGCATGCGTCTATACACTCTTATTTGCTGTTTTTTTGCACAGATATGTAATCCGACGACATATACTGTAGCTTAGTGCTTTTAAGGCTGTATACGAACGTAACAGGGTTTATTTGAGTATATTTTTATGGACAAATAAGTACATTTCTAAAATTTTAATTTGTTTTTAGACAAATTAAAAAGCACACCACAGTTTCCGACGCTGCGACGTGCTTGTGGTCCTAAGACCAATGATTTTAAGATGACAACCACTATCCAAGGGTTACGGCAAATAACTGCTTGGACAACATCAAAAAAAGAGAAGGGAGACGGTAAATTTATAAATTACACAATCAAATATTTAACATTCTCTTTCAATGTGTCTGGGTGTTTTGTGTTAAGTCCATATTCTTAAAATAAAGAATATGCCTTTCAAATTGCCTTTTTTTATAAAAGCAATACATACTTTATTTTAACAAAGAAGCTGTTGTTTTGGCAATAGATTAAAGTCATTTAAAGTATGATAATTTATAAAACTAGCTAATTTTTTTAGAGATACTTAACCATAGTTCCCAGTACTTGCATGAGATTAATATTTTTCAGCAAGGAAGTGCGACTATGACAGAATCATTAATTAAACATAATGTAACGTCATTTACAGATGATAAATTCCAAAAATTATTAAATACAAATAATAATACACCTCGTTTTAATATTTCATTTATACAAAAATTAATTAACGATAAGTTACAGCTTACGCCAACTTCTATTCGTATTTTATTTAAGTTGATTACATATACAGATGTAACTGGTGAAATACATGCAGGACAAGGCCTTTCAGAAATAGAAGCTACTATGATCGTTAGACACGATACATTTATTCAAGGTTTAGATAGACTAATTAAATATGGTTTTGTACTAAAAAAGAACGGGAACTATTTTTTAGCTTCCGATTTATTTACAACATATCAATCAGAATTAACAAACGGGCGTTTCCTATATTTTGATAACTATGCTGTATTACAAGATGATGCTGTTATGGGTGATTTAACTTTAAATGATATGCGTTTATTATTACATCTGTATGCAAACCGAAGCCCACAAATGTATTCTAGAACTCGCATAACGAATTTATATAAAAATAATTTTGTTAAAAATAGCAAGGGGCTTGATTTCTTTGATAGCTTTCAAGATCTTGTAAAATCATTTTCTAAATTAACATTTTTAGGCCTTATTGATTTAAAGCTTAGTTATAGTAAAAAATACTGTACACTGCTGCAACACCAAAATAAACTTACTGGACAACTTGTACTTATGGTTACACCAGATATGACCATGGCTGACATTGAATCTATAATTTTAAGCTACTACGAGAGAGATTCCAGAAAAAAATTAGGTAATACGACAAGTACGTACTTTTTAATTGATTATCGTATGCCTAATACACATTACACTAATAAAATTCAAAACAAAGCTAACTATTCAGAGTTACGCTTACTTTGTGATGCCTATGGTATTAGTTTTGATGAAATTAGTGATAGCGAACAAATAGGTTATGTAATTGGAAATAAAAACATGCTTTATAAGTTAGCCGGTGATTTTGGCTGCTCATTATACAAACAAGCTCTTAATGATTTATTTAATGAACATAAAGAACGTGTCTCTACTTTTGTGGCTCTCGAAAGATTTGCTAACGTTTTGGTAGATTATTATATTCTTCCAGCAATTGAAGAAATAATTCTAAACTTTAACAATAGTTTTGTAGACAACGAAAAGTTTGATAACTTATGTAGTTATTATCAACATAAAGTTTCTGAAGAACGTTTAATGGTATTTATTTTAGAGAATGAAGCAATTATTAAAGTGTTATTACAGGACCCAAACAACAGTTTAAAGAACATTTATGATTACTCTACCTATTTATGGAAAAAATCATATAGCAATGATATGCAACAAGCTGATAAAAAGAATATTATTGTCTTTGAAGAGTACAAAAGGTTAGTTAAAGAAGTTTTTGCAAATCAAATTCGTTATGATTCTAACTTGGTACAAGTTTATTTGGATAATAACTATTTACTCAAATTAAAAATGCAAGAAACAAATGCGCTGGAGGAAAAGGTAAAACAGTTTAATTTTGCTGCCCAGGCGTTAAAAAACACATATAAGAAAATAATACTGGAACAAGAATTATCAAGTCTTGGGGAATCGTATACAAAGTATGCACATTCTCTAGTTGATCTACTTCATGACAAGATATTTGTACATTCAGATGAGACTCCAATGTCTGTAGAAGAAATTTATGAACTTACAGATGATGAAACACGTAAGCTATTTTCCACTAGAAGGACAAAAATTCGTATATGGGCAAACGAATATTTGCATAAATTTATAAATACTCCAACCCCCAATACAAAGGTTCCATTTTATAACTGGTTGGAGGAACGAGATTAAATTTTTAAAAATACGTACATATTTTCGGCTACTTCAATTGTTTTCGGAGTGGCCAATTTGTCATGCTTTAATTTTGTTAAAAATTTCAAAAGGATATTTTAAGGAATAAAAATTAATTCTAGATTTCCCATCACTTTTTTTTTGCTCTATAATGGAAATAAAATCCACATAAGTACGACTATAGATAATATAAAACCATGTATATACTATGTAATAGTT
>NZ_JAQZSD010000128.1:0-7094 GCF_028674935.1 Lysinibacillus sp. CNPSo 3705
ACATGAGGTAATATACTTATTATTAATGTATGTCTAAAAATACTATTTTTCGTAAAGTATTTACCTAGATGAACTCCATTCTTCTTTTTTTCTGAAAATGTTTAAAATTTATCCTTGAATAATTAACTAGGCACTGATAGGATTTATAATATCTTAAAATAATGTCATACAGACATACAATATAAGCTATGAATGCTATGGATAACACTATAGCAGGAGCAGTTCTGGAGAGAGCGCATTTTGCGTCGCCGAAGGGTTCACTATCTCAGGCAAAAGGACAGAGGAGTAATATCAACTTTCAACACGAAAGCTATACGATACGAATGTTTTTCTTTATTTACCTATAACATCCGTAATCGGTATTTGTTATTCTGTCGTTTACGAGACTAGTGTCATTACTAGTCTCTTTTTTATTTTCCAGTCATAGTTTTTACGTATCTTTGAGGGGGATCAACGTGGAACAACAACAATTAAAACGTGAATTAAAAAATCGCCATGTGCAGCTCATAGCGATCGGTGGAACAATCGGTACTGGTTTATTTTTAGGTTCAGGTAAAGCCATTGCTTTAGCGGGACCTTCCATCATCTTTGCCTATCTCATTGTCGGGACCGCCTTATTTTTTGTTATGCGGGCATTAGGTGAATTATTATTATCGAATGCTGGCTATACATCATTTACCGATTTTGCATCCGAATACATAGGTCCTTGGGCAGGTTACATCACTGGATGGACATACTGGTTCTGCTGGATTATGACCGCTATGGCAGATATTATTGCTGTCGGCGTTTATACACATTATTGGTTTGATATACCTCAATGGGTGCCTGCAATCGGGTGTTTAGTACTGTTACTAATTTTGAATTTGTTAACTGTAAAACTATTTGGCGAACTAGAATTTTGGTTTGCCCTTATAAAAGTCATCACCATTGTGGCACTGATTGTTATTGGCCTAATTATGTTATTTACAGGCTTTCAGACAAGCTCTAGCACAGTGACAGTTGAAAATCTTTGGTCACATGGCGGGTTATTCCCAAACGGCCTATACGGTTTCCTAATGGCATTCCAAATGGTTGTTTTCGCCTTTGTTGGTGTTGAATTAGTAGGCGTTTCTGCTGCAGAAACGGCCAACCCTAAAAAAAATATTCCTTCTGCCATTAATAAAATTCCATTACGCATTTTATTATTCTACGTAGGAGCGTTATTTGTTATTTTATGCATTAATCCTTGGTATGAAATGTCTGCCTCAAGTAGCCCATTTGTACAAGTATTTACACTTGCTGGTATTCCAATTGCTGCAGGTATTATTAATTTTGTCGTTCTTACATCTGCTGCTTCAGCCGGTAATAGTGGCTTATTTTCTACTAGCCGCATGCTTTTTAATCTTGGAAACAATAAGCAAGCTTCGCCAAAGTTTGCAAAGCTCAATAAAAACAGTGTGCCAAGTAACGCACTCGTTGTTTCTGCAATTGTTGTTTCCGCTGGTGCATTATTAAGTAAATTAATGCCTGAAAATGCCTTTAGTGTTGTGACTACGATTAGTGCTATTTGCTTTATCTGGGTGTGGAGTATTATATTAATCTCTCATATTATTTATAAACGTAAAAACCGTGCACTTCATGAAGCATCGATTTTCAAGGCACCTTTTACTCCGTTCGTGAACTATTTAGTACTTGCCTTCTTTGCATTTTTATTAGTAGTCATGTTCATTTCAGAGGCAACGCGTACCGCATTACTATTAACACCAATTTGGTTTATGCTACTAATGATTATTTATAAAATGAAAAGAAAGTAATTCAGAGCTTTTTATTGCAAATTAACAACATAATCAAAAAAGATGACTCCATTTATGAAGTCATCTTTTTGAATGGCTTAAAAAATATTCATATTCCACTCGGTAGCAATATGCTTTAGTAAATGCACTCCAGCTACACTGTTCCCGATGTCATCAATTGCTGGTCCATAAATGCCAATACCACAGCCAGTAGGGAAAGGTGAATCTAAGCCCGCGTGACTTGGCACTGCCGCTAAAATTGCTCCAGAGACACCACTTTTTGCAGGTAACCCGATAAATGCTGCAAATTTACCAGAAGCATTATACATCCCGCAAGTAACCATCAATGCCTTCGCTAATTTTGCTACTTGTTTAGGAAATAGCTGTGTTTTTAATAAAGGATGATAACCATCATTGGCAATGACTAAACCAATCATCGCCAAATCTGAAACATTTACTTCAATAGCACATTGTTTCAAATAAACCTCTAATGCTTCTTCTACAGGACAGTCTAAAAAGCCAGAATCCATTAAATAATAGGCTAATGAACGGTTTCGATTGGCAGTTTGCCACTCAGATTGATAAACCTCTTCATTAACCTTTAATTCCTTGCCAACGATTTGTTCTAAAAATTGAAGGATTTTCGAAACCTTCTCTTGTGGAGAACTACCGTCAAGCATAGAGGATACTGTAATCGCTCCTGCATTAATCATTGGATTAAAAGGTTTTCCAGGCTGATGGCTTTCTAGTCGAATAATGGAATTGAAGGTGTCACCTGTAGGTTCAACATCTACTCGTTCTAAAACATAAGGTAATCCCCGTTCCATACACGCTAAAATAAAGGTAACGACTTTTGAAACACTTTGTAGCGTAAATAGTTCAGTTGTGTCTCCAGCTTTCATTTCCTCATTATTAGTACCGATAATCGAAATCGCTAATTGATTTGGCTCTTTTTCCGCTAAAGCGGGAATATAGCTTGCGCATTGTCCCTCTTTCGCATAAGGACGAAACTGTTTCACCCATTCTGCCGCAAGGTGATTATGATGATTGATATGATCTGTCGGCATTTTGTGATCTCCTTTCAAAAAACGGCATTTTTTCGCCATAACTACTCAATAAATACACTTTACTAAGAAAAAAACTTAATAATAGGCAAAAACAGAGCCTCCATAGTTTACCCTATGAAGACTCTATTTGGTATAAATTTTTAAATACTTTTTTAAAATTTTGGATGCTTAGCCTTCCGGAAAAGTCTCCTCACCCAGACGTTCCTTCTTCTTCAATATGTGCTGGATTTCAATTTAATCAACAGCAGTCTATTTCATAAGTTTGCATTCTCAATCAAGTATTAGTTTTTGCATCGTATTATACAATGTTTTATTTGGAATAAAATATGACGCTGCCCCACAAAGGCGCTTTCTAATGATGTTTCAGTCATTGCGCCTTAATATTTTTGATAAATTTTATAAAGCCTCTACCACCTTTGCATATGGTTGCACGACATGTTGTACCGCATAATGCACGCGCGCTTTTGGCATGATATGCTCACATAAAAATAGTTTACCCTAACATTCATTAACTCAACGTCATCTCATACACTTCTTCCTAGATATGGTGCGGCTGCTGTATGTTTGCTAGAGAGGTGTAAGTCAAATAAGATAGAAAAATACTAGCCTTCGCCTTATAAGCTTTTCCTGAAACATATTCCTCTCTCTAATCACTTATCCATATATACTTTTAACATAATGTCACCCAACTTATGAATTTCATCGGAACACTTTTATGTTTTATTACCCAACTTTTGAATTTTATTGATTAACGTTCTCGTTTTATCACCTAACTTTTAATTTTTGGTCATATCTTCCACTGCTTGAATCGCGAACATCGCTGATAGAAACGGAAACATCGCTGATAGAATCACAAACATTGCTGATAGAATCACAAACATCGCTGATAAAACCGCGAACATCGCTGATAGAACCATGAACATCGCTTATAGAATCGCGAAAAAAGCTTGTTAGCAGCGAAACTTTATGGTTTAGCGGCGTTCTTTGCTTGGTTGGCAGCGCAATTCTATGGTTTAGCGGCGTTCTTTGTGTGGTTGGCGTTGAAAAACTTTGTATAGAATTTTACACAATATTAAGGCCTTGACAATTATTATCAACATCTTCATTCCAGCTACACACATTTAAACCCCGAATAAATTTCTTTATCCGGGGTGCTGGTTTAAACTATTTTTTATAAATCGTTTGCATACATCTTTTGATATAAAAGTTCTAATTTCTTTGAGAGCTTACCGTATGCAGTTTGCCAAGCTTTACGAGCTGCTGCATTTTCGTTTGTAGCTGGTACGTAAAGAGCATGAACCTCTGCTACCTTTTTCAAATCACTCTCGGCCTGAGTTAGCTTAGAATAGTTTTTCACGACGCTCTTTTCGGAAGCACTTAGACCATCATATGCTGTACGAATTTCTTTTACTTTCGTCTCCAAGTCATCAATATATTCACCATTTACTAGCAATGAATTAATGGATTCAACTAATTTCAAAGCAATTTCATTAGACTGTTGTTGATTTTTATCTTGATCAATTATAGATTGTCTTATTTCTGGACTAACTAAACTCATTTGTTTTGATGTAAGCTTAGCAAAAGCTTTGATGACAGTTGTTGGGTTACTATGAAATGATTTTTCATACGTCTTCATAAATGATTCAACTTTTTTTACATCAGAAACTGCTGTTGTTAAGATGGTAGCATTCGTAATACGTTTTTTATCACTAGAGCTTAGCTTATTATATTGCGCTGAAAGCTCCTTAATTTTTTCCATTGAAACTGTATACGTATCATTTGAGACGATTTTTGCAATTTCATTATTTAATTTAGTGATATCTGGTGCATTGCTATCTTCTAAACGATTATTGAGCAAATCTTCATATTGCTGTTTTGCCAGAAACTGTTGATTTGCAGGTAGTTTTGCATAAGCAGTTTGAACTGTTTGAATTTTTTTCGCTTGTTTCGTAGCATCTTTTTCTTCTCTTGCAGTTTGTACTTTTTTATGGAATGACTTCACACCAGAAAGATCTTTACTAGCCGCTGTTAATAAATAATAGTTTGTTACATACTTTCGACCAGCGGAAGATAGGTTTTTATATTTTGTTGTTGCTGCATTAACAGCAGATTCAAATTGTACAAATGTATATTTCGTTACATCAGCAAGCTTATCAACATCAGCCTTTAAAGCTAATGCAGCAGCTTTATCAGCAGGTTCCTTACCATTTGTATTAACGGTAATAGTCGGTGTATTTAATAAAAAATCATTTGCATTATACACAAGTGATTGTTGTAGAGTCGTTAACTTATTATATGCTTTCAATACATTCGTGTAGTTCGTTTTCAACTTACTTTCAGCTACACCTGGCGTTACTGAAAGTTTTTGATAGGCGTCCATATCCTTAATAATTTTTTCAGCTGCTTTAAAATCTTTTTGCAAGGTTACAATGCTATCATATCCGACAATTTTAGCCGCTGAATTTTTCGTTAAGCCCTTATATTCATTAATAATACGGTTTACATTATTAACATGACTTTGCCAAGTAGTTACTGAAGGATCAATTGGGTAACTATCAATCACATCGCCTACATAACTGTCGATCTCACTATTTAATTTGTCTATTTGACTGTTTTCCGCATTTTCTGCTTGTAGTAATGTATGCATATATTTTGCTGGTACAAGTTGAAGTTGTTTATAAGTTAACTTTTCATAAGACGTACGTATTGATTTTGCTGTAGTCACCTGTTTGCTAGGTGCATCTTTTTCTGACAGCTTATCGAAAAGTTTAATAAATTGTTCAACCTTTTTTATATCCGCTTTAGCATCACTTAAAATTGCTTGATTTTGAACAGTTGCTCGGTAATTTTGAGATAATTTTGCTATATCCTTTTCAATTGTTTCAACTGCTACTTGTAAAGACTCTAAGCTAGTAGGTACATACTTCACATAGGAATTTTCATATGTTAATAATGCTACAATTGCCTGATTGATTCTTCTAACTTCTTTAAATTCTTCGATATCTGTCGGATCTTTCAAAATGTTTTTAATGCTATTGTATAGCGCATCATTTAGATCTAAGCTACGTTGTAATAAATCAAACTTATCATAAGCCTCATCGATTTCTTTTAAATATTTTGGTAGGTCTTTTTCATTAACCTCTTTTACCTTATCTACTTTCTCATTTAACTTGCTAATTAACTCTACATCTGCAGCTGCTCTCTTTAATACATCATAATTTTTCACATTCGCCTTTGCTGCAGTTGATAGTGCCTGATATTGACTTTCAAATGCAGTGACAGCTGACTTAAAAGATTCTAGACTTGTCAAGTTATATTTGTTGTCATTTATTAGTAAAGTTTTAATGTCTTCAACCATTGAATCAGAAGGTTCATTCGATACTGATCTCACAGCAGAAACATCAGATTCCACGAAAGAAGATCCTACCTTTGCCTTTACTTTAACAATGATATCTTTCATGCCTTTTTCTAAAGCATCATTAGGAATTTTGTATGTGTCGTTAGTTGCTCCATCAATAATTGTGAAGGATTCACCAACTTTATAAAACCATTGATAGCTATATGTAATCTGACTATTTTGTAACTTTGCTCCGGCATCATCGGTTACTATTGCACCTGCGACTTGTACCAATTCACCAGGTACTGCATAATTTGAACTACTATCAATTCTTGGAGCAGTTATTGACAGTTTTAGTTCATTAATCGAACGGGGTTCACTCTTATACTTATCGCCATTAGTTGTAGTCGCTTCCACGAAAACTGCTTTGCCTGCTGCATCAACTGGTATTGTAAATGACGCTGTTGTAGCACCAGAGATTGGTTTATTCGTGGAATTGTTAGAACCATCTACATAATACCACTGATAACCATTCACAATTGAATTTGCTGGTAAGTTTTCAATAGAAGCTTTTAACGTTTCATTCACTATATTATTTCCTGTGATGGAAACGGTATTGGCTGCCGCTCCTGCAACTGTTGGTACAATAAGAGCTACCGGGATAGCTGCTGCTGTCAAAAATAATTTTTTATTCAAATTTACATACCTCCTCTATCATCTATTGAATTATATCGGTTACATTTTTAATAATTCTCTTCATTTTATTGAATAATTCTAAAAACGTGCATTTTCTCCTATTCCAATTACAAAAATAATATTTTTTTGATTATAGAATCCGATTCATTTTAATAAGAATCTAGGAGCAAGACAATCCTGCAAAGAAGGTGTTTCCAGTTTAAAGAAATATATGTATAATAC
>NZ_JAQZSD010000129.1:0-3864 GCF_028674935.1 Lysinibacillus sp. CNPSo 3705
TGTATACACAATAAAAAGTTATTTAAATAAAAAGAAGTAGTAACAAGGAGTTGTTCCTTTTACTACTACTTCTTATTCTACGGTGAGAAAAAGCTGCTTTTGTATTTCTTTCAATCATTCGTTCAAGTTTGAATAAATAGTAAAAGCTAATAACTGCATTTGGTTTAAGATTAAACCTTAGGAAATTCTACAATATCGACATCGTTAACTGTATAAACCCTAGTCTCAGCAGCCTCTTTTATTTCTTCTGGTAGTGAATGATACAGATTAGAAATGATTAAATTTCTCTCATCCAAACGTATATCAACTGACAAACTGAAATTTAAGATGAATCGTATTTCACCTTCATTACCTATTGGTATTGCAGAAATATGAATAGTACCAACCCACTTCTCTTGGCCTCTGTCATCCCCTATTTTAAAAACATCCCACATCTCATGTTCCTCAGAATAGTAAGAAGCTTTGATATATACTTGTGGATTTAAAAACTTAATATCATAAGGATATCCTAATAGCATAATAGCTGCCTCTGAATCTTCTGCAGGAGGTGCATATCTTTCTTGGTCAATCATAAAAACATATGCTCCATAGCACGCAATTTCTTTTAAAATTGTTTGGTACAGCTCGTAAATGTCTGGTAACTCTTTTAATAAATAGGTATTATACTGTTCAATTGGGGTATTCATATACCACTTTGCATCAATATTTTTAAAAGAATCATTCATTATGCTAACTACTTGAAATTGAAGGATACCCTTGGGAAGCTTGTAATACTGCAAATAAATCTCTTTATTTTCTGCATTATTTTGCATATCTTTATCTAATAAAGACATTAAATAATAACCATGGAAAAACTGTTGTGTAACGGTGTTTTCCATTATCTCAATAAATGTTTCTTGTTGCTCTGTAGTCTTAGCTTGTTGAATAATTTTTTTGCTGTAAAACATCATTAAATCTTTATAGCTTTGTTGAAATTTCTCATCTGTTTTTAATTTATTCTCTAATATCTTTGTGACTTCCTCTTCCTGTCTCTTAGCAATAGTTAACTCTTCTTGTGTATTCATATTTTAATTCTCCTTCTTTTTCTCTATAAATGCTGGGGCAAATTTTGCTTGTCCTGTATGATAGCCCGCTGTTGGTTCATCATTTTTTATTTGCCACGCTTCATTTCCATTTTTCTTAATTGTTGTTTTATAAAATATTTCTTCGCGGTTAGAAAGAATGTATTTTCTAAAGAATATTCTTTCATCTTCTGAATCACCATCATAAAGTTTAGTCATTTCATATTCCTCTATGGTATTACCAAGTTGTTCTCTAAATAGCTCCTGGAGTGAATTGTACATTTTTACGCGATCTTCATCTTTAGAAGGTAATACATCAGAAAATTCTTTATGAAGGTAAGGCTTCATCGTTTTGTAAAAGGTTGAGCCATCCCAATTCTCGGAATAATACATAAATAATGCATAACTAAAAAATTGACTTGCTTCATCTGCATTTTTAAACTCGCTCTTTATTGAAGGAACATTTTTTTTAACTACTACTCGTTGATCTAAATTGTTGTGTTTAACAGCATCTAAAGCGTTTTTGCTTTCACTTTTCTCTAATGCATCTTTTTGGCTCTCACTCATTTCATACTCATTTGCAATATTTTCAAATTCCGAACCTGACTTAGATTCTTTTATAGCTTTTTCATCATAGTTTTGTTTTTTATTTGAATCATCATTCTTTATATCTTTCGCCTCTTCTTTTTCGGTAGTTCCTTTTTCAATAAATTTTGTAGGACTACACCCAGTTAAATAAACGGAACTAGATAGTATTACAATAGATGAAAACAAAAACCACTTTCTTTTCAATAACAAGCATATCCCCTCACTTCTTTCATTTTTTCTTGTTTCTGTAAAAACATTTTTTTTGCATGATCAGTTAATAATTCGTGGAGTGCTAAAGATTCATAACTCGGCCGATTTTCAATAATTGATGTTAAAAGCAATTCATCCAATGCTTGGACTTTAAAGTGGCCTTCAGCATTTAATCTCAAATAAGATGTTCTCATTGTCTTTTCGAATAAATAAATTAATGTATGTTTTGTATCTAAGGTTAGTGTATTTTGTTTTATAAGCACTTGATTATTTACTTTTGTTCCAAACAAACATAACCAAAGCATATATGTGCTGTTTCTTAATAATCTTGGGTCCATTGCAATTACGTTTGTGCCATCTGACCAATTACGAATAATCCTTTCTAATACAAGCGAATCTTTGATTACGTACGTATCCTTTTCATCTATCACTTCTTCTATGCAAACAAGATGCTGCAATCGGTATTTTTCAATATACATTTTAAGAATTTTACGCTTGTTTAAAGGTAAACTAAATTTCAGTTCGTGTTTTCCTGATTTATTTTGTATGAAACTATCACCGAGCAATACAGCGACAATCAAATCTTCTGTCATTCTTAGCGTTGGAATTGACATATTCAAATTTATCACGTTCCCTTTTCTTTTTTTATAAAAAAAGAACACCTCAAATGATGCGAATACAAAATTGTTTCGCAAATCATCTGGGGTGTTCCCAAAATTAAATATAAATTTTAACGTTTTCCTATTCATCATAACTGTAATAACTACATATTTTCAAGTATATTCGTAATATTTCAGTTAAGAGTACTCATTCGTTCTTTTGCTGATTGCAATAAATGTATAACACTGCTTTCCGTTCGACCTATTAATTGACTAATTTCACTTGTTGATTTTCCTTGTTCCAATAAATATTGGACATAGGTAACCCTTATTTCGTCAGAGCGAAAAGGCATTTCTATAAAATCATTAATATAATTTATATATGTTCTAGAGGAGATTGGTTTTGTCTGTACATATTCACCTTGTACCGTTTTAGAACGAACACTAATTAAATAATCAGTACCTTTAAATATTGCTTTTTCTATTGCACGTCGTAATACATCAATATCTAAAGGATCTGTAAAAGGTATTTTAGTCTCAACGTTATATTTTGACGTATATGTTAATTCAATTAAATCTAATTGGGATGTATCAAAATTATCAATGGTTAAATTATACATATCTATTAATTGTATACCTTTCATATACAATACAGTCAATAACTTCGAATTGTCAGCCAAATCGGAAGTTAATATTTTTGTTTTATTCTCAAGCATTTTTTCATAAGTATAGTTAATCTCGGATTGTATAAACTTGAATTTAGATTTCTCTTTTTTATTAGAGAAATAGTTAAACTTCTCCATAAAATCGTATGAAATTTGATTTGTTTCCCATAAATAATCAAAGAAGCGTTTTAAATGTCCTTGTTTACGATAAATGGTATGGTCAGTCCAAGATTCGTTTTCCTTAGTTAAAAAATCCTGAACATCTTCTGAAGTAAATTCATGAGGCTCTTTTGATTTTTTATATTTTAATGACACAAAACTAAGGAACTGCTTAATAACAATTACTTCGAATTTTAAAGTATTTTTACTTTTATCACTTTTTTCAAGTTTATACTTTTCATATCCATAAGGCATATCTCCACACTCCTTTCTTAATAATAATTATCTACGAACATAATCTATTATTCCTATTATATTCTACAACAATTTTAAAGTCCCTCATTAAGATTCATTTTAATTTTTAATAATATAATAATTTTCATAAAAAATAACAGAATAAAGAACAGAATAAAGAACAGAATAAAGAACAGAATAATTATAGAATTTTAAGCTTAGAAGATTCATAGCTTTGAAATGTTGATTTAGCAATAATCGTTTTCTTATTTTGAATTTTCATAAATAACATTTGTGGTATCTTGCTGGATTTTTTTAAAATATAGAAACTATTACATAGTATATACA
>NZ_JAQZSD010000130.1:0-3859 GCF_028674935.1 Lysinibacillus sp. CNPSo 3705
TAATAAAACTTAACCCAATCTATTATATTACTGATGGATATAGATCTGCTTTCATTTATAATCATTGGTTTTGGGAAAGACCGTTGTTAACAATTTATTTTTGGGGAGTTACAATATTTATTTTTATAATAGGTTACTTTGTTTATAAAAAGTTAAGATCGCATTTTGCAGATGTACTATAGGAGATAATAAATATGAATAATTTAGCTATTGTAGCAAGAGCTATTTCAAAAAAATATAAATTGTATGATAGCCCTATAGATCGTTTGAAAGATTCCTTCAGTCTTTCAAAAACAACAAAGTACTCAAAAGAGTTTCATGCATTAAATGATATTAACTTTGAAATAAAAAAGGGCGAATCTGTAGGGATAATTGGAAAAAATGGGTCTGGGAAATCCACATTATTGAAGATAATTACGGGGGTTTTGAATCCGACATCTGGGGAGATAAAAGTAGAAGGTCATATTTCTGCAATCTTAGAACTTGGTGCTGGCTTTAACCCCGAATATACAGGAATGCAAAATATTTTTTTGAGTGGTACGATCATGGGCTATAGTCGAGAGCAAATGGAAAAGAAAGTACCCGAGATAGTTGAATTTGCGGATATTGGGGAATTTATTCACCAGCCTGTAAAAAATTACTCAAGTGGTATGTATGTTAGATTGGCATTTTCTGTTGCGATTAGTGTAGACCCAGAAGTATTAATTATAGATGAGGCTTTAAGTGTTGGTGATATTAGATTTCAACAAAAATGTCTAAGAAAAATAGAAGAGTTAAAAAAAGAAAAGACAATTTTATTTGTATCACATGATTTACTACAGTTAAGTAAATTTTGTGACCGGTTGATATGGATAAATGAAGGACATTTAATTGCTGATGGGGATCCTGAGGATATTTCGAAAAAATACCAAGCTTTTATGGCAGGAAGTACCTTGAATGATTACACTGAATTCATTGAGGCGGAAGATGAAGCGTTAGATTTAGAAATTGATCCAATAGATAGCAGTGTTCAAGTTTTTGGCGATAATAAAGCTAAAATTAAAGGTATAAGTATGTTTAATGAAAAACAAATGAAAATCTATCAAACTAAAACTGGGAATAAAATAATGATATCTATTCAAGTTAGTTATCAAGAAGTAATAGATAGTCCGATAATTGGATTCACCATAAAAGATAGAATTGGAAATATCGTAACACAAACTAACACATTTATTTTAAAACAAAAAATGAGAAATACTCAGATAAATAAGGTTTATAGGTATAATTTTGAATTTATTGTACCGTCCCTAAAAAGAGGAACTTATACAGTTTCTCCTGCTGTGGCATCTGGAAATCAAGTTGAGCATACTCAGCATTGTTGGATACACGACGCATTAATTATTAAAATTGATGACCAGCAAGAATATGATTTAGAAGGGTTTATGGTCCTAGATAATGTATCTTTTGACGCAAAATAAGTACAAGGAGCAAAAAAATGATTTTTACTGGAGAGCGATTTATTCCAACTGTTGAAGATATTGACGATGAAATAAAAATTGAACATCTTCAAAGATATCAATCAGTAATTCCTTTATTAAAGAATAAAGTGGTATTAGATGCAGCGTGTGGAGAAGGATATGGTTCTGAGATTTTATCCACTCAAGCACGTCAAGTATATGGAATGGATATTGATGAAAAGTCTATTACACATGCTAAAAAAACATATATAAAATCTAATCTAGATTTTATAGTAGGAAGTATTGAAGAGTTACCATTTGAAGATGACTTTTTCGATATCATTGTGTCATTTGAAACGATTGAGCATGTTGATGAAAACCTTCAAAGTAAATTTTTAAAGGAAATTAAAAGGGTACTAAAAAAGGATGGATTATTAATTATCTCTACCCCAAATAAAAAAGTGTATAGTGACTATAGGAATTATTCAAATCCATTCCATATAAAAGAATTTTATATGGAAGAGTTTTATACATTTCTGAAATCAAGCTTTAAAAATGTTGAATTCTTTTATCAATTAAGAGAAAGTACATTTTTATTAAGCAAAAATAATAGTCAATTTTTTAATAATCTAGATACAAAAATAGAAGTAGCTGAAATGAGTAAATATATAGTGGCAATTTGCTCAGAAGTAGAAAATCTAGATATTGATATTAGCTCGGCAATTATTGAAGATGGTAT
Source organism: Lysinibacillus sp. CNPSo 3705 (assembly GCF_028674935.1). Classification (NCBI taxonomy): domain Bacteria; kingdom Bacillati; phylum Bacillota; class Bacilli; order Caryophanales; family Bacillaceae; genus Lysinibacillus; species Lysinibacillus sp. CNPSo 3705. The sequence continues at coordinate 2,176 of NZ_JAQZSD010000130.1, forward strand.
CTTTAATAAGAAAATGGAAAGAATATTTGAACTTCAAAATGAAGTAGAGGAACGCAATAGGCATTTAAAGACTTTAGATAAAAAAATTGAAGAATATTATGGCCAGATTGCTTTACTTAATCAATCAATTGAAGAGAAAAATGATAATAATTCTTTATTAGTAGAGGAATTAAAACAAAATCAAGAGATGTATACTGAATTATTTCAGGAAAATAAAATTATTAAAGATACTAAGGAAGTTTTAAGACAAGAAATAGGTAATCTCAAAATGGAGAATGAATCATTAAAGGAAAAGGAAAGACTTTTAAATAACATTTATGATTCAGATGGTTGGAAGCTACTTTTAAAATATTATAGAGTTAGAGACAAAATTTTACCTTCAGATGGTAAATTGAGATTTTTCTTAAAAATATTTAAGAAAATTGTTTTTGAACGAAACTTCAAAATGCTTAACAAAGAGAATGTTAAAAAATTCTTTTATTATTATAAAAACCAAAATCTATCCATGTTAGAAAATCGTGTAGATAATTATATTGAAAGACAAACAAATGTTTCGCCAAATTTTAGTTTATCTATCGAAACTCCCTCAAGCTATGAAAAAATTGTCTTTGAAAAATTTAAAAATCCTAAAGTTTCCATCATAATACCAGTATATAACCAATGGAATTATACTTATGCATGTCTAAAATCAATTTATACGCAAACTCATAACGTTCCTTACGAAGTAATTATTGCTGATGATATGTCCAATGATGAAACGATACAAATTTCGGAATATGTGGAAAACGTTAAAACGATTAGAGACGGAGAAAATCGTGGTTTTCTATTAAATTGTAACAATGCGGCTAAATATGTTAAAGGAGAATATATATTCTTTTTAAATAATGATACACAAGTTCAAGAAGGATGGTTAGATTCACTTCTTGAGCTAATTGAAAGTGATAAAGAAATTGGTATGGTAGGTTCAAAATTAGTATATCCAGATGGAAGACTACAAGAAGCTGGTGGGATCATTTGGAATGATGCAAGTGGTTGGAACTATGGAAGATTAGATGACCCAACAAAACCAGAGTATAACTATGTAAAGGAAGTAGATTATATTTCTGGTGCAGCAATCATGATTAGAAAAAATTTATGGGATACTATTGGTGGGTTTGACGAAAGATATGTACCAGCATATTTTGAAGACTCTGATTTAGCTTTTGAAGTAAGAAAGCATGGATATAAAGTTATGCTACAGCCAAAATCAGTTGTCGTACATTTCGAAGGGATATCACATGGTGTAGATGTAAGTGAAGGTGTGAAAAGATTCCAAGAGTTAAATAAGTCGAAGTTTATTGAAAAATGGTCTGAAGAATTAACAAAAAATCATTTTAAAAATGGTGAATGTGTATTTAAAGCAAGAGATAGAAGTAAAAATAAGAAAACAATTCTGGTTATAGATCATTATGTACCCCATTATGATAAGGATGCGGGTAGTAGAACTACGTTTCATTATTTAAAACTCTTTGTTGAAATGGGGCTTAATGTAAAATTTATCGGAGATAATTATTATAAACATGAACCATATACTACCGAACTAGAAAATAACAGTATAGAGGTCTTGTACCAACCTTATAATAACAAAAATATTAATCAATGGATAAAACAAAATGGAAATGAGATTGATTATGTTTATATGAAT
>NZ_JAQZSD010000014.1:0-84483 GCF_028674935.1 Lysinibacillus sp. CNPSo 3705
ATCGAGGGCAATGGAACTTGAAAAAGCTGCCGCCTGCAAAATACAGACAGCAGCTTCAAAAGGTTGCCTAGCTTTTTTTCAAAATGTCCTTTACAAAGGGTACACTTTAAGGTTGCCTAGCTTTTTTTCAAAATGTCCTTTACAAAGGGTACACTTTAAACTTGGTCTGGCTTTTTATTATGTTTCATAATTTTTGTACTTACAACCCATTATATAAGTAGATGGGAGGTGTTGATTTATGGAGTATGAATATAAAGTAAAGTTTTACTTTGACGAAGGCCGTGAAGAAGAATATAAAATCAAAAATAATATTGAACAAGAAACATTTACAGAGGAGCTTTCTAATGGTTTCAATGAGAAGCCTTGGTATTCATTTACTGAAACAGAACATTATAAAACAATTTTAATCAGTACGAAAGAAGTTTATCAAGTAGTAGTAGAAAAAAATGTTTTAGAATTTGATTAATCAAAAGTATAAAGTGACATCTAACTTGGTGTGGCTTATTAGCATTTAAAAAAGGCTATTTTCTATAAGTGTTGCTGTTATAAAATAAAGACAGGATAAATCTACAAATTCTTGTAGAAATAATGCTGTCTTTATTTTAATTTTTTCATTGAAATATTAAACCTTTGCTATCAAATAACCGCGCTTATAGTCATCTTTATAATGGAATTGCTGAAGTTTGTTCTGTTTGTCATTTGAAATGAAAGCTGTGAATTTTGAATGGTATTTATCGAAATGTGAATCTGTAATGGAAAGTAGAGCAAGTTTTATGATGGTCAGTAACCCCCTACTATGTTTAACCTCTAAATATTTGCTGCCTATATTCTTTCGGTGTTAAATCGGCATAGCGTTTAAATAACTCTGAAAATCTACCTGCACTTTGATAGCCTACTGTTCGAGCAATTTCGTTAATAGGGAGCTCTGTATGAGCTAGTAATTTCTCAGCCTGATGAACACGTTGTTTTTGAATATATTCCGTAATTGTGCAATGATACACTTCTTTAAATAATTTTTTTAATTTTGTAGCACCCATACAAGAAATTTTAGTTAAATGATCTAACGTTAGTTGTAGGGCGTAGTACTTTTCTATATGAGTGGCTACATGCTCAATTTGGTGAATATCTTCTTTAGAAATTTGAGAGCAATGACAAGTTTCATTGAAAAGTACACGTTCCATTATAAGGGCTAATGCTTCATATACTTTCCCTTCATAAAAAAGTGCAGAGGTCAGATCAGCACCACGATAAGCCGCTATTTGTCGAAACAGGATTACCATTTCTGGAAAAGTAGTTGTGGCTTTTAGTGTTGTTAATGCTTGACGTATATTCACATATTTTTCACCATATTTATGAGCTAGAAATTGATCACAAAAAATAGGGGTAAACTCAATACCGATTGATTGTACTGGAATATTTTTATGAATAATAGCGCTATATTTTTCTCCTTTTCCCCAATAACTCCTTATATAACCTGGCTTTAATTGTTGGTAAGGGTTAAGCTCCTCACCTGAAATAGATTCATAGTATGAGACGGTTAAAAGTTCAGGCATTGTTAATTCTAACTGATAATCCTCAAAAAAATAAAAATCATGAATAAGAATAGAAAACATTTCCTTGTAATGATATATCCAATAATAACCTTTACCTAAAGTTGGATCGATTGTATATGTAGTACCTACTGAGTTATATTTGCTCATTTGGTCAAATTTTGAAAAACCATTCTCTAATAATAGAGGTTTAAAATGATGAGATGTCATCAGTTTTCTCCTTTCCTCAATTAGACTTTCCTCTTCCTTGATTAGACGTAAACATAGTGTAGTTATTTTTTTATGTACTACTATTCATTATAATGGTAATGATAATCATTATCAATGTAATAAAGTAAATATAGTAATAAATACTAGAGGAAGGAAGAGAAGTATAAAAATGTATTCGCAAACAATGCAACAAAAAACTTTAAGTATTAAAGATTTAATTACAGTCGGTATTTTCTCAGCACTGTTCTTTATATTCATGATGATTGGATCAGCCCTTTTTGCCCCCAATCCTGTATTAACGTTTTTAATGCCAGCTGGCGCAGCTCTATTAACGGGACCTATTTATTTATTAATGATTGCTAAAGTACCAAAATTTGGCCCTATTCTTATTTTAGGAATATTGTTAGCGATTATTACATTTGTTACAGGGATGTACTGGTTATGGTCATTAGCTTGTATAGGAGTAGCTATAATTGGTGAATTAATAGCAGCGATTGGTCAGTATAAAAATATTTCAATAAATATTTTAAGCTATATTGTTTTTGCACTTCATCCAATGGGTTCTTACGTAATGTTGTGGCTTAATCAACAAGCGTATAAGGAGTATTTGGTAGGTCAAGGAACAGAACAAGCTTATATGGATACGATGTTAACAACTGCCCAAAATTGGATGTTACCAACAATGTTTGTTGGCACAATGCTATGTGCTTTGATCAGCGGTTTATTGGGAAAAAAATTATTGAGAAAACAGTTTGAAAAATCAGGAGTGCTTGCATAGGTAGGGCGGTGAAATTATGAATAAGGGAGAAGAATTACAGGGCAATATGCATATGCATGTTTTCACCGTCAAACTTGATCCAAGAACGAAAATATATCTACTACTGTTAGTAAATGCAGCGGTTTTTTTGTCACCTTCTTTTCAATTTGAACGCATATTAATGGCCATAATATTTAGTCTTTGCTTTCTAATGGGAATGTTTTCTTTTTCATTGAAAATGATGCTTGGTTACGGGTTAATTCTAGGAGTTCACTTAGTAAGTGAAATGTTTTTGTCAGGTGCGTGGGAGCTAATGTTTGTATCATTTACAATGTTTATTAGGAAAATATTCCCGTGCGTTGTAATGGGTGGGTTGTTAGTTGGAACAACAAAAATAAATGAATTTATGACGGCTTTAGGAAAAATAAGAATTTCCAAAAAGGTAATTATTCCATTAGCTGTAATGTTGCGCTATTTTCCAATGATTGGTGAGGATTGGCGATATATAAAGGATGCTATGAAGTTAAGAGGCATCTCACCCTCCATAATAGGTTTTCTAAAAAATCCTGTGCAAACGGTTGAATGTATTTACGTTCCTTTATTGATGGCAGCCTCAAAAATTGCTGATGAATTATCTGCTGCAAGCATAGCGAGAGGGATTGAAAACCCGAAAGAGCGTACTTGCTTTCAACATGTGTCATTCCAATTCAGTGATAGTATTGTAATGTTTATATTTACATTTTTTGTGTTTGGAGGAGTGTTCATATGTTGAAAATCGAGCAATATTCATTTCATTATACAGATGAGAAAAGTGAAGGTATAGAAAATATAAATATTCATGTCAAAAAAGGACAGTGCATTTTACTGTGTGGTAAAAGCGGTTGTGGTAAAACAACTATTATCCGAGCAATTAACGGTTTAATTCCTTATTTTTATGCTGGAAAGCTAAAAGGGCAAGTGTTGTTAAATAATCAACCTGTAGAAAATAGGAAAATGTATGAATTAAGCGAACAGGTTGGGACGGTGTTCCAAAATCCGAGGTCACAATTCTTTAATGTGGATACTGATAGTGAGATTGTATTTGGAATGGAAAATATGGCATATTCAAAAGAAATGATGGAAGAACGAATGCGGCAAATTACGTCTGAGCTTCGTTTAGAAAGGCTTCGTCGACGCAATATTTTTCATTTATCGGGGGGAGAAAAGCAAAAGATTGCTTTTGCAAGTGTGTATGCTGTAGCACCCGATATTTTTGTATTAGATGAGCCTTCCTCTAATTTAGATGCGGCTGCTATTGAGGATTTAAAAGACATGATTGCATTACTAAAAATGCAAGGTAAAACAATTATTGTATCGGAGCATAGACTTTACTATTTAAAAGAATTAATTGATAGAGCCATTGTATTAAATAAGGGACAAATTGTATCAGTTTACTCACAGAAGGATTTTTTACAGCTTTCAGATCTTCAACTGAGGCAATTAGGACTCCGCACACTTTATTTAGACAATGTACAGTTTCAACATAAATCGCTACCTGCTGAACAAAAAGTTCATGAGCTTGTTGTGAAGGATGTCACTATATCGCACAAAAAAAGAAAGGTATTAGAAAATATTCAATTCACAGCAAAAAGCGGAGAAATAATTGCAATCACAGGACATAATGGTGCAGGAAAAACGACCTTTGCTAGAGCGATATGTGGTCTACATAAACTATCATCAGGAAATATTTATTTTAATAAACAAAAACTAACATTAAAAAAACAGGCTCAGCTTTCCTATATGGTCATGCAAGATGTCAATTATCAGTTATTCGCAGAAACGGTTGAAAAAGAATGTGTATTTGGGGTGAAAAATCCCAATCCGAATTTAGTACGAAAAGTATTGGAGGAAATGGATTTATTAGAACTGGTCAATCGACACCCGAATACATTATCAGGAGGACAAAAACAGAGACTTGCTGTAGCTGCAAGTTTAATAAGTGAAAAAGAAATTATAGTGTTTGATGAACCGACAAGTGGATTAGATTTTGACAGTATGCAAAAGGTTTCTAGTATTTTACAGAATTTAGCGGAGGCTAATAAAATTATTTTTGTCATTACACATGACTTAGAATTTATAGCATCTTGCTGTCATCGTATACTTCGCTTCGGAGATGGAATGAAGCAAGATGATTATAAGTTAAATAAAGAAAATCATCAGTATACAATTGAAACTTTCACTAGATAGCAGGAAATGGATCTAACGTAACTGACCTGCAATGTGCAGAGAAATGTACGATACAAAATTACGATGCAAGGGAAGGGCTGAACGATAATGGGGAAAGTTGTAAAACAAAATAAAAATCCGATCTTTATGCTTCTTTCTTGGGCTGGAAAGGATAAAAAATATTTATATTTGTCTGTTTTATGTTCTTTAATTAGTGGTCTTTCGACAATTGTACCTTATTTCATTATTTATCAAATAATTGAGCAAGTCTATCACAATAATTTAACAGAAGCTTTGTTAATTCAAAATTTATTGATTTTGGCTATTTCGATAATTGTTCGATTTGGACTCTTTGCTATTTCTGGTACCCTATCGCATAAGGGTGCCTATCGAACTTTATTTAAAGTGCGTTGTCAAGTAACAGAGCATATGGCGCAAGTTTCACTAGGTTCTTTAAATGAACGAAATACAGGAGAAATTAAAACACTATTAAATGAAGAAATTGAAAAGCTAGAGTTATTTTTAGCACATCATTTACCAGAGTTAGTGTTTTACTTGAGTGGTCCAATTGCTGTCTTCATCTATTTATGTACAGTTAACGTACCGTTAGCGCTTATTTCGTTTATTCCATTAATTGTTGCAGTGGCAGTAATGGCAATAATGTTTCGGGGGACGAATCAATTAATGGATCGAGGAGCACGTTCCATAGCCAATCTAAATGCAATTATTATCGAATATATTCAAGGAATGCGTTTAATTAAGGCATATAACATGAGTAGTTCATCATTTAAAAAGTTTACAAACGCAGTAGATGATGAATTTAATATCTGGAAAGAAATGTCTTTAAAAATGGGTCCACCATATGCGAGCTTTGTCATTATTATAGAATGTGGCTTACTCCTTATGGTACCTATTGGTGGAATGTGGTTTTTAAATGGTAGTTTAACAGGAAGTGTCTTTATTCTTTTTGCATTTGTAGGCTCATTGTATTTAACAGAATTACGACCTTTACAGGAATTAGGTTCAAACTTTGCACAGGTTTTAAATGCTGTAAAGAAATGCGTAGCCTTTTTAGAAACACCTGTTTTTGGGCAAGGGCAAGCATTTCCGAAGAATTACAATATCGAACTAAGAAATGTCAATTACTCTTATGATGGGCAAAAAGAACATTTAAAGAATGTGAATCTTTCTATTGCTGAAAATGAAAAAATAGCTATTGTAGGTGACTCAGGTTCTGGGAAAAGCACCATTGTACAGTTAATTTCACGCTTTAATGATGTTCAGCAAGGAGAAGTTTTGATTGGTAATCAAAATGTGAAGGATATTGATTATGAGGAATTATTAAAAAATATAACAACAGTTTTCCAAAAGACCTTTTTAACAAGTGGTACAGTGTTTGAAAACATTGTCATGGGTTCTAATGCCACACTCGATGAGGTAAGAACTGCGGCGAAAAAAGCACAAATAGATGATTTTATTATTTCATTACCTGATGGTTACGATACGAGGGTAGGGAGTTTTGGAACTAGATTTTCTGGTGGAGAAAAGCAGCGAATTGCTATTGCACGTGCCATTTTAAAAGATGCACCGATTTTAATATTAGATGAAGCAACATCCGCAGCAGACCCAGAAAATCAGGCCGAGATTGATCAAGCCATTGCTGAACTTTGTGTTGGTAAAACAGTAATTATCATTGCACACCGTCTTGGTATTATTAAGCATTGTGATCGAGTGGCAATTGTAGAAAATCAAACACTACAAGCATGTGGAACGCATCAAGAAATGCTAGAAGAAAACCCTTCATATAAAAAGACTTGGCAGGATTATAGTAAAGCTAGAGAAATTACGTATGAATTTTAACGATGTTGTACTTGTAGAAAAAGAAGGGTCTTTCAAGGGAAAGCCTATTTATGAAGGAGACTTAAGTATGGACAAAAAAAATGCATTTACAAAAAATGCTTCTTTTTATCTTTCTATTGTTTTCAATGTCATCGAGGGTATGCTAGCTGGTTTTAATTTTATCGTACTATATTACACGATTAATGCTTTAATAACAGAGCAATTAACGATGAACTTGTTAACTCGAATTCTGTCATTGTTAGGCGCTGTTTTTGTTATTCGTTTAATCATCTACGCGTTTGGTTATACGAGAGGGCAAATCGGAGGTGCCCAGATTAGTAGAATTCTTCGCTTGACACTGGGCGATAAAATGAAAAAAATACCGCTTTCCTCCTTTACGAAGGCACAAACAGGAGAGTACATTAATGCAACGACAACAAGTGTCAATAATTATGAAAATATTTTGACTCATAAAATAGGAGATATTATAAAAAATTCATCATTTACTTTACTGCTAATTGGCTTTATTTCGACTATTTATATACCTGCTGGAGTAGTTCTGTTATGTTCAGGTTTATTGTTAATACCAACTCTTTACTTGTCCTTTTTAATGGTAAAAAAATACGGAAATCAAAAGAAAAATATTATGACAAGTAACACAAGTGCTGTAGTTGAGTATATAAATGGTATTCAAACGTTGCGATCATTTGGTTTGGGTGGTGTTAAAAATAAAGCAACAACCTCATCAATGAAGGACTATAGTGATGTTAGTTATTTATATGAGATTAAAGTAATTCCAATTGGTACAACGTTTAGTATTTTGTGTTGGCTAAGTTTACCGATTGTTCTTTATTTAGCAGGACATCAATGGCTGGAAGGGAATTTAGATGCGTCTTCTTTCTTTCTAATTAGCATTTCCCCTTTATTTACATGCAAATTATTTGGCACACTTTTTATTGATTTAACCTCTTATAAAAACTTAATGATTGCAAAAAGACAAATTGAGTGTGTCATAGAAGAGGTGGAGGAGTTATCAAATGAGACTTCTTTTGAACCTGAACAGTATAGTATAGCTTTTCAAAATGTGAATTTCGCTTATAACCAAGGGGAACCTATACTACGAAATGTCAATTTTGAAATTGATTCTTCACAGTTTGTGGCGATTGTTGGACCATCGGGTTCGGGAAAATCAACTATTTTAAATTTAATAACAAAATACTATGAGCCTGAACGCGGTGATATATTAATCGGTCAGCAAGTTATTCAATCGATTGCTTCTGAAAAAGTATTGCAGAAAATTTCACTAGTCGACCAAGATATATTTTTGTTTAATGATACGATTTTAAATAATATTCGCTATGCAAAGCCAGAAGCGACAGAACAAGAAATTATTAATGCTGCGAAAGAAGCAAACTGCCATGATTTTATTGAGAAATTAGAGTATGGCTATGACACAATTGTTGGAGAAAATGGTAATAAGCTATCGGGCGGTGAAAGACAACGTATATCCATTGCACGTGCTATTTTAAAGGACAGCCCAATACTTTTATTAGATGAAGCGACAGCGTCGTTAGATATTGAGAATGAGCTGGCTGTAAAAGAAGCGATTAAAAATCTTTTGAAAAAGAAAAAAACGGTTGTGATGATTGCCCATACGCTTTCCATTATAAAAAATGCAGACAAAATCCTAGTTGTTAATGAAGGACAAATCGTAGAAGAAGGTTTACATGAAAAGCTCATTGCTAAAGAAGGCAAATATGCAGCAATGTGGAGAAAGGAACATCAATTAAGTAGCGTATAACAAAATGTATTTTGTAGATGAGAGGATGGGAGCGAAAAGCATGTCTTCACAAATGGATTGGTATTTACATGAGGTTGAACGATATGAGCAATTGGGTTTCTTAAGAAAGAAAACATTAATGGAGGAGCTAGAAATTATCGCTGAACAATTTCCTCATAACATAGCAGTTGTGGAAGGAAATCGACGCTTAACTTATCAAGAATTGCTTCAAGAAATTGAGCAATTATCGACAGGCTTTTTGTCATTAGGTTGGCGGCAAGGCGATCGAGTTTTATTACAATTACCAAATACAATGGAGTTTATTACTATATTATTTAGTTTACTAAAAATAGGTGTGCAGCCTGTTCTGATGTTGCCTTCTCATAGAGAAATAGAAATTGATACAGTTGCTAAGATGGTACAACCAATAGCTTATATATGTTGCAGCACTCATCTTGGTTTTCAGTATGAGTGCATGGCTGCACAGATTATCCCTCTGCATAAAAGTATTCGATATATTGTGACGGTTGGTAAATCTACTGTACAGTGGCCAGCAACTTTTACACATGTAACATTAAATCAGCTTAAAGAAAGTAACTATTCATTAGTGGTTAGTGATTTACCACATTATAGAGATACCGCGTTATATTTATTGTCTGGTGGCACAACAGGTATTCCAAAAATTATTCCAAAAATCCATGAGGCATATGTTTACAATGCACTAGCCTCTGCTGAAAAATGTGGAATGGGACCTGAAACTGTATACATGGCAGTACTATCTATTTCACATGATTATCCGTTATGTTCTCCAGGCATATTAGGCACTCTTTTTACAGGAGGCAAAGTGGTATTGTGTCAAACTTCTAGCTTTGATGAAGCATTTCAAGAAATAGAAAAGGAACGTGTGACACATACCTCAATTGTGCCGACAATAGCTAGCTTATGGTTAGAAGCTTTTGAATGGTATGAAGAATTGGATATGTCGAGTCTAGAGGTTGTTCTAATTGGCGCTGCTCACTTAGAGCAAAAAACAGCTGTTCATTTTATGGATAAATTTCAATGTAAAATACAACAAGGATATGGACTAGGGGAAGGAATTACTTGCTTCACAGCATTAGATGATCCAATAGAAATTGTTACGAGCTGTCAAGGGCGAGCAATTTCTTTAGGTGATGAAATAAAGATTGTAGATGAGCTAGGAAGAGAAGTTCCTCATGGTGAGCTTGGTGAATTGGTGGCAAAAGGACCGTATACATTTGGGGGCTACTATCAAGCACCTGCTTTAAATGCTGATGTTTTTACAATGGATTATTTTATACGTACTGGTGATAAAGCACGTATAACACCAGAGGGGAATGTACAAATTGTTGGTAGAGTAAGAGAACAAATTAATCGTGCAGGTGAAAATATTATACCCGCTGAAATCGAAAGCTTTCTACGAGCACATCCAATTATAAAAGATGTAGCTGTTATCGGTTTGCCGGATAAAGAGTTAGGCGAGAACATTTGTGCATTTTTAGTTACAGATGGACAAAAAATGGAACGAGATGAGATATGTAGTTTTCTAATTCATCTAGGCGTTGCTCAATATAAACTTCCAGATCAAATCATATATGTAGAGCGGTTACCATTTATAAATGTAGGGAAGGTTGATAAGAACAAATTAAAACAGATGGCTATAGAAAGAGAGGCGTCAAAGTATTGAGATTAAAGAATGATCTAGATAATATCCAAAGTCTAGCGTTGGAAGTCAATCATCTACTCGGTATACAGAAAGAAATACATGAGGATCAAAATTTATTAGAATTAGGCTTAAACTCCTTACAAGTGATGAAATTAGTTGGCAAACTAAAAAAAGTTGGAGTAACAATTACCTTTAAAGAATTAATATCCGAGCCGTATTTAAGTGCTTGGAATAAATTAATAAATAGAGATTATGTATATACAATTAATAATGATAACGAACTATTAGAAAATCAAGATAAGACAGTAGCTAATATGTATGAACCTTTTCCATTAACAGATGTACAGTATGCTTATTGGGTTGGACGACAAAGCGGTCAATATTTAGGTGGAAATGGTTGTCATGGTTATATGGAAGTTGATGGTCAAAATATTGATATAGAGAGGCTTGAAACGGCTTGGGCATTAATAATTCAGCATCATCCTATGCTCCGTGTCAAATATACAGAAGATGGTCAACAGCAAATTTTACAAGAATCACCTTTTACAACTATTGATGTCCACGATTTTACAACTTGCTCGCAAGTCGAGATTAGCGAAAAGCTAGAAACTATTCGCGCTAATACCTCACACCGGCTATTGGCAATTGATCAAGGGGAAGTAGCTCGTTTACAGCTATCTCTATTACCAAAGGGTAAAACTCGTCTCCATTTTGATATAGACTTACTTGTAGCTGATGTTCAAAGTTTCCAAATCATTTTAAGAGATTTAGCGGCAGCTTATTCTAGACAGCAAAAACCGAAGGCACCTGAAAATTGGAACTTTGCAAAATATCTACATGATAAAGCACTAGCAATTGCCAATGAAGAAAGCGACGCAGAGGCTTATTGGAAAAACAGGTTAACTACTTTGCCATTAGGTCCAAAACTACCGTTATCAAACAATGCTGAGTTGATACAACACACCCCTAAATTTACAAGAAGGGAGCATTTTTTAGAAGAACAATTTTGGAGTAAGCTTAAATTGACTGCCTCACACCATAACGTCACACCTGCAATCGTATTGTTAGCAGCTTATGCCTATACATTAAGTAAATGGAGCAGTGAATCTCGTTTTATTATTAATATTCCATTGTTTAACCGAGATACTTTGTCTGAAGAGATAGAGCAAGTGGTAGCTGATTTTACTACGCTACTATTATTGGAAGTTGATAGTGAGACTCCACAACATTTTTTAGCATTTACAAAAAGTTTACAACAGCAATTTCATCAAGATTTAAACTATACCGCTTATTCAGGTGTGAAAATTCAACGGGATTTAGCTAAGTATTATCCAGATGAAAAAGTGTTTGCTCCAATGGTTTTTTCATGTAATTTAGGTGTACCACTTATTAATGAAGAGTTTAAGGATGCATTTGGTACTATTCATTATATGATTTCACAAACGCCACAAGTTTGGTTAGATTTCCAAATGTTTGATATGGACGATGGTTTGTTATGTATTTGGGATGGTTTAGATGAACTATTCCCTTCAGGTTTGTTGGATGACATGTTTGAACTGTTTATCAAAACTATTCATTGGTTAATTGAAGATGAAGAGCATTGGCTTCAACAGCCAGCTATCGAAACAAAAGCACAAGAAGTAAGACGTCAATTAATTGATAATGCCACAATAGAAGATCATGCTCAATGCTTGCACACGTCTTTCTTCGAAAAAGCAAAGCAACAACCACAAGTTATAGCGCTTATAGATGGTATAAGTCAAAAAGAAGTTAGTTATGAGACGCTGTCATTTCAAGCAGAAAAGGTTGCTGCAGCCCTGTTACATAATGGTTTTAAACAAGGTGATCGAGTAGCTATTTCATTGCCAAGAGGATTAGAGCAAATACAAGCGATTTTAGGAGTCCTAGCTATTGGAGGCTGTTATGTTCCTGTACATGTGACACAGCCGATTGAACGTTATAAAAAAATTATTGAGAAGGCAAATGTTTCTTTTATTCTAACAACGGCCTCCTACGAAGAAAAGTACCAAGATATTGAACAAGTACAAGTTATTATGATGGAACAGATACATCAATTTGGTCATGTGAAGTTTCCTAAAGTAGATGTAAACAGTTCTGCTTATATTATTTTCACATCAGGTTCAACGGGAGAACCAAAAGGTGTAGAAATTAGTCATAAGGCCGCTTGGAACACAATTGCAGATATTAATAAAAAATATGATATTAGCAAAGAAGATCGTATTCTAGCATTATCATCATTAGATTTTGATTTATCTTTATATGATATATTTGGTCTTTTAAGTGTTGGTGGTAGCCTTGTCCTTCTATCAGAAGATACGGCTCGAAACGCAGATATTTGGTTAAAGTTAATATGTAATTACCGTATTACATTATGGAATTCAGTACCTGCTTTATTGAAGATGTTATTAATAGAAGCCGAGAGCGTAAAGTTGATTTATCAAAATTTACGTATTGTGATGTTGTCAGGAGATTGGATTAGTTTAGATATTCCTGAGAGACTGTTAAAAGTAGCACCGAAAGGGCTATTAGTAGCAATGGGCGGTGCGACAGAAGCGGCAATTTGGTCCAATTATTATGATGTCAATCATCCAATACCAGCAAGTTGGCGTTCAATCCCTTATGGAAGACCCCTGAAAAATCAGTTTTATAGAATTATTGATACAAATGGGGAAGACTGTCCGAGTTGGAAATCAGGAGAGCTGTGGATAGGAGGTGCTGGTGTAGCCAAAGGATACGTAGGAGAGCCACAATTAACTACTGAACGCTTTATTGAAGAGAAAGGTATTCGTTGGTATAAGACAGGGGATATCGGTCGATTTTGGAACAACGGCCTTATCGAGTTTTTAGGAAGAAATGATTCACAGGTAAAGGTACGGGGTCACCGTATTGAATTAGGTGAAATCGAAAGTGCTATTAGTAGTTATGAAATAGTTGAGGATGCTACTGTCACGGTCAGAGGAGAGGAAAACCAATATTTAGCCGCTTATATTGTAAGTAGTTCTGAAAAAGAGCAAGCACAAACTATTAAATATAATAAACCAATGATTGATTGGTCTTATATTGTTCAATTAAAAGAGAATGGGGATTTTACTAAAACTTACAATGAGAATGAAAATCGTTATCGGCCGTTAAAGGATTATTGTGAATATCTTACTATGGAAATGATTAGTAAAATAATTTCCAAATTAGGATTTCCGCTAGAAAAAGATGTTCGTTACAATATTTTAAAAATAATAGAGCGAGAAAAAATTAACAGCAGATATCAAAGTTTAATATATCAATGGTTTAGTTTTTTAGAAAAAAACAATCTAGTTTCTTGTGAAGGATCTACTATTCATAATAAACAATGCTTAATCGTTAATAGTGAAGAACAGTTTAGTAGTTTAGAGAAAATGCAAACAACATATATAAGGGAGTTTGTTTCTGACTTTTTTGAAAAAAGCTATGCACTTTTAACGGGTGAGCTAGAGCCTTTAGAATTATTGCTTCATCATAACATACATCCTTTAGAACAATTGACTGAAAACATGTCTGATGGAAAAAAACAGCAGGATTTAATAGCGACTCTGATTCAAACCGTTTTAAGTAATCGAACAGAACGCCAAGCACCACTCAAAATATTAGAGGTTGGGGTACGTCATACGAACACACTTCGTATGCTAGCAGAGACCTTTTCAAAAGATGACATTCATTATATTGCTACAGATGAGTCCAACTACTTTATAAATCGTGTTCAAAAAATAGTAGGTTTACAGCCCAATATCCATTTTAAAGTACTTGATATAAATAAATGTCCAATTTCTCAAGGTTTTATAGATGGTGAATATGATTTGATTGTGGCGTCGCACTCTTTGCATAGAGCAGTCCATATTAGAAATTCACTTAAAGATTTAAAGAAGTTATTAAAGCATGGTGGGCTATTCGTTAATTTAGAAATGACGGAGAATAATCCTCTGCAATTAGTCAGTACAGCATTTTTAGAAGATGGTTTTACACATTATAAGGATGAACGGGAAAAGACATGTCTTCCATTACTATCGGAAGATCGTTGGCTCTCTATTTTTAAAGAAGAGGGCTTTACAAATATTACGCTTCAGCCTATTGATACAGCCTTTACTCAGTATTTATTTGTAGCTCAAGTTGAAAGACAATCATTTTCAGAATTCCAGCTAGAGCCACTTAAACATTATTTAGAAAAACGATTACCAAGT
Organism: Lysinibacillus sp. CNPSo 3705; assembly: GCF_028674935.1. NCBI lineage: Bacteria > Bacillati > Bacillota > Bacilli > Caryophanales > Bacillaceae > Lysinibacillus > Lysinibacillus sp. CNPSo 3705. Next base: position 14,258 of record NZ_JAQZSD010000014.1, read on the forward strand.
TATATGATTCCTCATGTAATTATTCCATTAGAGGAGTTACCTATTACGGCCAATGGCAAAGTGAATCGAGCAGCATTACCAATCCCTGAAATTGAGCAAGTCCATTTAGCTACAAAAGAATTTATTGCACCAACAACCCCAATCGAAATAAGGTTAGCAGAAATATGGACCGAAGTATTAGGGGTAGATGCAATTGGCATACGTGATCATTACTTTGAGCTAGGCGGAGATTCATTATTAGCTACTCAGCTTAGTGCAAAAATAAAAGAGCAATTTGCTGTCAAAATTAGCTTAGAAGCAATCTTCAATCAACCTGTTTTTCAACAGATGGCATTGTTATTAGAGGAATTAGTGCTACAAAAGACAAATGAAGAAACGGAGAAAAAGCTACCAACTATAGTGCCTAATGAGCGGGATCGTTTCGAGCCATTTCCATTAACAGAAGTTCAACAAGCATATTGGCTAGGTCGTAGTGGTATTTATGCATACGGTGATGTATCCACTCACTGCTATTTTGAAATGGATTGCCCAGCTCTAAATCATGTAAGAGTGGAACAAATATGGAATCGTCTCATACAACATCATGATATGATGAGGGCCGTCATTTTAAATGATGGACAACACCAACAGGTTCAAGAGTTTGTAGAGTACTATTCTATTGCATCGTACAATCTTACAAATCTTTCAACAGAACAGCAAAAAGAACAGCTTACATTAGTGCGAAGTGAGATGGAGCATCAAACATTTAATCCAAGTGAGTGGCCATTGTTTGATATTCGAATGTCGACTATAAATGACCATAAAACAAGACTACATATTAGTTTTGACAATATTATTTTTGATGGTTTTAGTATGTTCTATTTATTTAAAGAGTGGAAGCGCCTATATGATGATTCTTCTGCAAAACTACAAGTGCTTCAAACTACATTCAGAGATTATATATTGGCTTATGAAAAAATTCGGGAAACAGAAATGTATGAGCAGGATATGCAATATTGGCATCAACGTATTGATAATATGTACCCTGCACCAGATTTACCTCTACTTGATTATAAAGGAGATTTATCTAACTGTAAGTTTACGAGATATGAAGAGAAACTATCTTCACAGCAATGGCTAGCCTTAAAGCAATTAGCTACCAAAATGAACTTGTCTCCAGCATCCTTGTTAATTGCTGCTTATGCAGAAACTTTAGCAAGATGGAGTAGTCAACCAAAATTTACAATAAATCTTACTCGTTTCCATCGTGTGCTATTTGAACCGGATGTAGAACAGCTTATAGGTGACTTTACATCGCTTAATCTTTTATCTATTGATATGTCAAAAGGAGAATCTTTTTTAGAACGTGCTAGAAATGTTCAAAAGCAACTATTGCAGGATTTAGAGCATCCTTATGTGGGTGGTGTATATGTAGAGCGTGCACTAGCTAAAAAGTGGAATCGTCAAATGGGCATAATGATGCCATTTGTCTTTACGAGTGGATTAGGGCTTGAAAAAAATAATGGGGCAACAACAATGGGTGGCTATTTAGGAGATATTGTATATGGATTATCTCAAACTCCTCAAGTTTGGCTTGATCATCAAGTTTCAGAGCAAAAAGGTGAACTATGGTTAAGCTGGGATGCAATAGAGGAGATTTTCCCACAGCATTTAGTCATTGGCATGTTTGGGGCATACATCAGCATTTTAAAAGAGCTTTCTACGAAGGAAGATTTATGGGAAAAAAGAATTGAAAGTCTTGTGCGTTTACCATCTCATGAGCAAGTAGGAAAAATTAAAGGGCAGGACACAGAAATATCAAATGAGACGTTGTTAAGTCTTGTTGAAAAACAAATAGCAGAAAATCCTACTAATATCGCAGTGTTCTCAGAAGAAAATACTATTACGTATCAACAGCTATGTCATTTAAAAAATCATACTGCTCAATCATTACTTGAACGGGATAGTACTAAAGGGAAATTAGTTGCTATTGTTATGGAAAAAGGATGGGAACAAGTAGTTGCTGCATTGGGGATTATTAAAGCTGGGAAGGCATATTTACCGATTGATTGTACAACGCCTATTGAACGGATGGAATTTCTTTTAAAAGAAGGAGAAGTTCAATCTATAGTAACACAAGCACATATACTCACACAGCTACCCTTCCTAAATGATTATCATGTGACGGTCGTTGATGCTAAATGGGCACATCAAGAATGTCTAGTCGATAGTCCTGACTTGTCGCCTTCAGATTTAGCGTATGTCATTTATACTTCGGGTTCTACTGGTAAGCCGAAGGGTGTCATGATTGATCATAGAGGTGCAGTAAATACAGTATTAGATATTAATCATCGACTTGCTGTTTGTACGGAGGATCGTATTCTTGCATTATCTAACTTAACGTTTGATTTATCCGTATACGATATTTTTGGCATACTTGCTGCTGGTGGTGGAATTGTTATACCAAAAGCGGAGCATGTAAAAGAACCTGCATATTGGAAAAAATTAATACAAAATCATCACATCTCCATTTGGAATACAGTGCCGGCCTTTATGCAAATGTTAACAGAATATAGTAGGAATATAGAGTCTGTTCAGTATCCAACACTAAGGGCTGTGTTATTGAGTGGTGACTGGATTTCATTAAGCTTGCCTACAGATGTTTGGGAAATTGCGCCAAAGACTCGAATATTGGGATTAGGTGGTGCGACGGAGGCGTCTATATGGTCAAATAGTTTCGATATACAAACAGTAAATAGGGATTGGAAGAGCATACCTTATGGCAAACCTTTAGCCAATCAATATTACTATATACTAAATGATCAAATGGCAGCTTGTCCTGTGAATGTACCAGGAAAATTGTATATCGGAGGATTAGGACTTGCTATTGGATATTGGAAAAATGAAGAGCGGACAAATGACCAATTTTTACTTCATCCAATTACAAAAGAACGTCTATATGATACAGGAGATTTAGGGCGGTATTTACCTGATGGCAATATTGAATTTTTAGGGAGGGCAGATTCACAAATTAAACTAAATGGCTATCGGGTTGAAATAGGTGAAATAGATTATCACCTAGCTAAATTGCCTACTGTGAAGGAAGCGGCAACAATTGTTCATAAACGTAATGGAGCAACAATATTAGTGGCATATGTAGTATTAGAAGATGAACAAAATGGTCTAACTATTGAACAAACCAAAAATTTATTGGCACAAAAATTACCTAATTATTTGTTACCTACTGTGTACAAATATATTGATAAAATGCCACTGTCAGAGAACGGAAAAGTTAACCGTAAACTTTTACAACAGTTACCTTTAGAGCAAGAGGAGTCATCTGAATATAGAGAGCCTTTTACAGAGATGCAAAAAGAAATAGCGAAAATTTGGGAAGAAATATTGTCTTATTCTCATCCTGGAATTGATGATGATTTCTTCGCATGTGGAGGTAATTCTTTAATGGCCATTCAAATCATCGGAAAAATAAAGGAGAAATTTAGTATAGCGCTTTCTATTCAAACATTATTCACTCATTCACGTCTTGAACAACTAGCAGCATTCGTTGAGGAAAACAATGTCACTATGGAGGAAGGTGCTCTATGAGACAATATCACCTTTCTCGAATAATTTTTATGATTGTCATTTTAGCTTTCATAAGTGGGTGTAGTGAAGATACAAAAATGACCAAGCATTCTTCACTAAAAATAGGTGTGTTGCGTATCGATGATAGTCTGCCTCTTTATGTTGCAGTGAAGGATCAGCTTTTCCAAAAATATGGTGCTGATGTTGAGCTTATAGAGTTTGGCAGTGCCTCTGATCAAGCGAAGGCGATGGAGGCTGGTGAGCTAGATGGCATGATGACTGATATGATCGTTCAAAATTTAATAAAAAAGGGGGGCATTGATGTTAAAACGATTGCATTAGCATTAGGTGCGACTGAGAAGGAAGGAAGATTTTTAGTCGTTTCTTCTCCACATAGCTCTATTGTTGAACCGAAGCAGCTAGTAGGGCAATCTGTCATGATCTCTGAGAATACAATGATGGATTATTTAATGGAGCAATATGAACGACATTTGAAACTAGATTCTTCTGAAATAGCGAAAATTCATCTTCCGAATCTTTCATTACGTGTAGATACAGTATTAGCTGGAAAAGAAGCGCAAGCGGCTATATTACCTGAGCCATTGGCAAGCTATGCTGTTGCACAAGGTGCAAATATTGTCATTGATGATACAACACTTGGAGAGAACTTTTCACAATCAGTCATCGTTATGACACAAAAAAACATAACAGAAAATAGAGTTGTGATTGAAAACTTCCTAAGAGCTTACAACGAAGCGATTAAACAGTTAAATCAGCATCCAGAAAAATACTTTGAACTTGCTCTAAAAGTGGCAAACGTACCGGAAGCTTTAAAAGGGCATTATGCAGTTCCAGTTTTTACTCCTAATTGTGTGCCAGCACAAGAAAATGTCGAGCGTATATCTGATTGGTTAGTTTCTAGAGGATTATTGGACAAAGCTTTTCCATATGAAGATCTAGTAGAAACGTCATTGGAAGAACAATAAAAAGGGGGATATGTCGTGTATAGAATTCAGCATGTTGACTTAGCGTACAAGACAGCTTCAGGTACGGTTAATGTCCTGCAAAACATTAACCTTCAAATATCTTCTGGTGAATGTGTAGCTATTGTTGGTGTTTCTGGTAGTGGGAAATCCTCTTTATTAAAAATTGTAGCTGGTTTGGAAAAACCGAGTAATGGAACCGTTTATTTTGATGGAAAAGAATTGAAAGGACCACAGCAGGAGATAGCGATTATTTTTCAAAATTACGGCCTGTTCCCATGGAAAAGGGTGAAAGATAATATAGTTCTCCCTTTAAAGCTTGCCAAACGACCTAAGCAGGAACGGGAAAAAGAGACACAATTTATTTTATCACAATTGAATATTCACAATCAGCAGTACAGATATCCTTTTCAACTATCCGGGGGACAGCAGCAAAGGGTTGCAATAGGGAGAGCTTTAATCCAAAAGCCAAAAGTTTTGTTAATGGACGAGCCATTTTCAGCGTTAGATATTTTAACGAAGGAGCAATTAATACTAACATTGCAGAAAATACGTCATGAAAGAAATTTAACGCTACTATTTGTGACACATAACATTGATGAAGCGTTGATGATGAGCGATCGCATCGTCGTCTTTCACGCGAATGGAAAAACAATTGCAGGTATCATTGAGAATGATTATCAGATAGAGGGGCGACGTAATCCTGCTTTCATGTATCGTCAACAACGAATTAAACAATTACTAAAGGGAGAGCCGTGTGAAGAAGACATATAGTATAGTCATCGCTACCATTATCATTATTTTATTATGGCATCTATCTAGCATCTCATTGAATAAAGCTTTTTTACCTAAACCTTTTGAAGCGGGACAATCATTTTTAACAGTAGTAATTAGTGGTGAATTAACACAGCATTTTTTCATAAGTAGTTATCGAGTAGGTATCGGTATAATCTGTGCTCTCTTTTTCGCGATTCCTACAGGTTTACTTATGGGGTGGAATAAAAAGATAGATCTTTTATTAAGTCCTTTATTATATGTGCTTTACCCTATCCCAAAGGTTGTTTTTTTACCAATTATTCTCGTGCTATTTGGATTAGGGGATGTCCCAAAAATCATGTTAATTGCCTTTGTTCTTTATTTTCAATTGGTAGTAGTAATTCGTGATGCCGCAAAAGGAATTCCTTATGCTCAGAAACAAGTTATTCAATCATTGAACGCTACAAAACTACAAACACTGAGCCATTTGACACTACCCTATTGCTTACCGAGCGTAATGACTTCCTTGCGAGCTTCATTAGGAACAGCATTAGCAATCCTATTTATAGCTGAAACCTTTGCATCATTTAGTGGATTAGGTTATTACATTTTAAATCGAATGGATAGTAGAGATTACTTAGCTATGTATGCAGGTGTAATAGGGCTAGCTTTATTAGGAGGAGGGCTATATGCCCTTATTAATATCGTAGAGAATACTATTTGTAGATGGTATAAATTGATGGCAGATAGCAACAGTAATTAATAAGGAGATTAACTATGGATATACAAGAAAGTATGATACGTTCAACGATTCAAGGCTTTTCTACTTCTTATTTGCTATATACAGCTTGTGAATTAGGAATATTTGATGCCATATTCGATGAACGAAAGCATGTAATGTTATTGGCACAGGAATTAGCGCTTGACGAAGAAATGCTCTTTCGTTTTATGCGACCATTAGTAGCTTTGAAATATATGGAGGAAGAAAATAATTATTTTAAATTACTTCCTTTAGGGGAGAAATTATCAGGACAAGCAAGTGATTCATTAAAGGATTTTTTATTATTCACAGGCAGACAGGCAATGCCTTATTGGTCGAAGCTTTATGAAGCGATGAAAACGAAGAAAATCCCTTATCAATTAGTAGAACAACAGTCTTATTTTCAAGCGCAAGTACAGCAAAATGAAAAATTTGAAGTGTTTAATAAGATGATGAGTAAAACAAGTGAACGGCTTCAATTAGAAGCATATTTTGCAGAAAAAAAAGATTGGTACTGCATCAAAAAAATTATCGATGTGGGTGGAGGATCTGGAGAGATAATTGCGAAATTTTTGGAATTTTACCGCAATGCTCAAGGGATTGTAATAGATCTGCAACATGTACAACAAAAGGCAGAAGGAAAATTGGAGCTTTACGGCATCAACAGTCGATGTTCATTTCAGGCAGGAGACTTTTTTCAAGAGGTACCTAAAATGGGTGATCTCTATATTTTATCGCGAATCCTCCATGATTGGGAGGATGAAGCAGCAATCACAATTTTACGTAATATCGCTCAAAGTATGGGCGAAAATTCTACACTAACTATCATTGAAAAATTATTACCAGAGGTTATTGAAGGAAATGCCTCGCATTTATATATGACTGATTTAAATATTTGGACGATGTGTGGAGGTAAGGAAAGAACACAATCCCAATTTGAGGCGCTATTTCATCAAAGTGGATTAACGATCAAAGCACTTTATTCATTAAAAGAAGATGACTATCTAATAGAAGTTGTGAAAAAGGACTTCGAATATCAGGAGGGAATATTATAAAATGAAAAAATTATTAGAGGAGTATAGCGAGCTGGGAGTGAACTTTTGGGTAGAAGATGGAAAATTACATTTTAAGGCTCCAACTGGTGTACTTACAAATGAACGTAAAGAGCGATTGAAAGAATATAAAGAACAACTCCTTGATTATTTACAGAAGGAACAACAATCAATTATTCATGATACTGAAAAACGCTATGATTCCTTTCCGCTTACTGATATTCAATCAGCCTATTTAGTAGGTAGAAGCAACAATTATCGTTATGGAGGAATAGGTTGTAAAGTATATGCAGAACTAGTTGGCACTTTTTTTGATCCTACACGGCTTGAAAAGGCATGGCACCAAGTCATAAAGCGACATGATATGCTCCGTGCGATAGTGCATCAGGAAGGTTATCAGCAAGTATTAAAAAACGTAGAGCTCCCAACTATACAAGTTATTGATTTATCAGATGAAGTACCTGAAGTAGCCAATCAACGATTATTACATGTAAGAAATGAGTTATCTGTTAAGCAATATGCTCCTGATAAATGGCCGTTGTATGACCTAGTCCTTACACAGCAAAAAAATCAAAGTGTTATTCATCTATCTATTGATATGTTAATTGCTGACTTTGTCAGTATCAATGTATTAATAGCAGAATTAGAACACTATTACTATACAGAAAATACTCCATTACCAGCTTTAGATATTCAATTTAGAGATGTCATGATACAACAATATGAACAACGTGATCGCTCGATTGCCAATGAAAAAGCTAAAAATTATTGGACTAGTCGTTTAGAGACTTTCCCAGAGGCGCCAGAGTTACCCGTTCAAAGCGACAAAATTGATAGGAATACAATTCGTTTTGAACAATTTAATTTCCTGTTACCTAATCATAAATGGCAATTTTTAAGTCAGAAGGCAAAGGATCATCGGCTAACTCCTTCCAGTATTATTTTAACAGCTTTTGCTGAAATTATTGGCTTATGGTCAAAACAATCTCACTTTTGTATGAATATAACGATGCTTAATCGACCTAATATTCATGCTCAAATTAATGATGTAATTGGAGATTTTACGACCATCAATCTGTTAGAAATACATGCAAAAAGAGATAGAGCATTTTATGAGCATGCGGCTGAAATACAACAGCAGCTTTGGACAGACTTAGAGTATCGCGATTTTTCAGGAATTGAAGTATTGCGTGAATTAAAGCGACATCGTAATCGTGATGTTATGATACCGGTAGTTTATACAAGTACATTAGGTGCAAACGCGAATAGTCATATGTCTGAAAATGAGCCTAAGTTGAAATTAGCATATAAAATTAGTCAAACACCTCAAGTATGGATTGATTGTCAAGTATCTGAACAACCGGATGGAATATTAATAAATTGGGATGTACGTGAAGGTATTTTTCCAAGTGGGCTAATCGATTCAGCCTTTCAATTTTTTGTAGATCACTTAACAAAACTTGCAACTCACGAAACAGCATGGACAGAACGTCAATTATTAGGTTTACCTTTAGCAATGCAAAAGATTAGAAATGAAGTAAATAAAACAACGATTGATTTACCTAAGGGGTTACTCTATGACAATGTGCTAGATGCAATTACACAATATGCTAAAAATATAGCTATTTACGCAGATGGTAAATATTTTACATATGAGGAGCTCGGTCGTTATGTTTATGCCATTCAACAGGCATTGATTAATAAAGGTGTGCGGCAAGGAGATTTTGTAGCAATTGACTTACAGAAGGGTATTTGGCAAATTGCTGCTGTAATAGGAACATTAACAGCAGGTGGCGTGTATTTACCTTTAGATATTGAGCAACCGATTACTCGTAAAAAAAATATTATAAGTGAATCACAAACCACTTTTATTTTAGGTCATGCTAGCCATAGTGATTTATACGAACAAGAATCTCTTTCCTTTATTGAAGTCGAGCAATTAAACACTGCTTTAGAAGCACAGTTAATTCCTGTACGTCTAGATGTAGAACAGCCAGCTTATATTATTCATACGTCTGGCAGTACAGGAAAAGCGAAAGGCGTTATTGTTAGTCATAGGGCAGTACTAAATACAATAATGGATATGAATCATCGTTTCCAAGTAACAGAGCATGATCGAGTTTTAGCAATTGCCAATTTAGCTTTTGATTTATCGGTATACGATATTTTTGGATTATTAAGTGTTGGTGGTAGTGTTATATTACCAGAGCATAAACGTCTTAAAGATCCAAAACATTGGTTGGAGCTTTTAACATCTCATCAAGCCACTATTTGGAATTCAGTACCAGCCCAATTGCAACTTCTTCATGCATACATGCAGGATGCGACAACAACTCTTCATAAAAAATTACGTTTAGTATTTTTATCTGGAGATTGGATACCTGTTACATTACCAAAACAAATGGCACATTATTTTGAACAAGCGAAATTTATCAGCCTTGGTGGAGCAACAGAAGCAGCAATCTGGTCTATTTATTATCCAATAGATATAAATACTACCTATAAGAACAGTATTCCTTATGGTAAGCCATTAGCAAATCAATATTTTTATGTGTTGAATAAGGAGCTAGAGTCATGCCCTGATTGGACAATTGGTGATTTATATATTGGGGGAGAGGGGCTTGCCACCGGTTACCTACAGGATGAAAAAAATACTACAGCGAAATTTATTGTCCATCCTTACACTGGAGAACGTTTATATGCAACTGGAGATATAGGGAGATTGCTACCAGATGGTGTGATTGAGTTTTTAGGGAGAGAGGATACTCAAGTAAAAATTAATGGGCATCGTATTGAGTTAAGTGAAATTGAAAGTTCTATACAACGTATGCAGCTGATAGAGCATGCAGCGGTTATTGCAAGTAAAGATTTGGCAAGTAAAGAATTTAACATTTCAGCATTCGTGCAAGCAAGGAAAAATGCAAATGAAATAAAAACATTGGTTTCTTCAGAAAGATTAACAACTGTAGTTAAAAACGCTGGAGATCATGCGACCCATAATGTAGATCGAGAGTTATTTGCACAATGGTCTACAATTTCAAATTGGACAGCCGTACTAGATATTATGAAAACATTCCAAGACTTAGATATTTTTATAGATGATCGAGAATTTTCTATAAGTGAAATTCAGCAAATAGTCAAAGTACATCCATACTACCATCAGCTACTAAGAAGATGGCTGAATGTTTTATGTAAAGAAAATCTTATAAAGCAAAATCCAGCAACGTCAAACTATTATCTAGTCAATAAAGATTTACCACACAATGCATCAGAAATCTCTTGGCTAAAATGGAGAGACATTGAAGAAAAAATGCAGTATGGAAAAAAACTTGTGGATTACTTTGAAGATTCAAGTAAGCATCTTTTAGGTTTACTTCGCGGGGATATTGATTCATTAGATTTATTTTTCCCTAAAGGAAGCTTTGATATTGCTTTAGCGGCATATAAAGACAACCTAATTAGTCGTTCATTAAATGAAGTTACAATTCAAGCTGTCCATACAATTGTAGATGAATTTAGAAAGGCTAATCCAGAGAAAACGTTCCGAATTTTAGAGGTAGGAGCTGGCGTAGGCGGTGTAAGTTTAGAGTTAATACCAACATTAAATCATAAAAATGTAGAATATGTTTTTACAGATTTATCACAATTCTTTTTAAATGAAGCGCGAAAATCGTTTGAACCTTATAAGTGGGTTACATATGGTTTGTATGATATCAATCAATCCTATTGGTCTCAAGGAATTCAAGCATCTTCCTTTGATTTGATTTTATGTAATAATGTTTTACACAACGCTAAGAAAGCTCCACAAGTGTTACAAACCTTTAAGGAAATGACAGTTGAAGGAGGAGCGTTAATAGTAGCAGATACGACTGGGGAAAACTATTCACTTCTTACATCAATGGAATTTCATGCTGGTCTAAATGATTTTGAAGACTTTAGAAAAAACAATGATCAAGTATTTTTCAATCGTGAACAGTGGCACGAGTTATTTGCAGCAACAGAGGTGGAGATAGCCGGTGTATATCCTACAAAAAATGATCCATTAGCCGCTGCAAATCAGGCAGTATTTGTCGGTCAATTTATAGGTGAACGTAAGAGACTTTATGCGAGTGAGGTTCAGCAATATTTAGAAAGACAACTACCAAAATATATGATACCAGCGCATATTGAAGTGCTTCGTGAACTACCGTTATCTGAAAACGGCAAAGTGGATCGAGGTGCATTACAAAGTCGACTAGAAGCATCCAATCCATTTATTGCACAATCCGGTGAATCTCCGCAAGGTGACTTAGAGAACAGAATCGCAGAAATTTGGGCGAAAGCACTAAATAGAGAAAGTATTTGGCGCAATGAAAACTTCTATCAAGCAGGTGGCGATTCATTACTAGTTGCACAAGTTGTGGCAGCAATGAGAGATACACTTTCAGAAGTGGAGCATTGGGAGTGGGATCAATTAATGGTAGAGATTTTACAAACACCGACGATTGCAGAAATTGCAGAAAAGATAAGTCACTCGCTTGAAAATCATCAAACAATGCAGGATGAAACTGCCTCAGATACGAAAACATCTTTCGTTATATTAGCTGAAGGAGAGGTTGGCAGAAAAATAAAAGTACTATTCCACGATGGAACGGGAACACTTACACCTTACAATCAATTGCTCCCTTATTTAATAGATGAACCTAACCGCAAAGACACGATAGCAGGATTTATTTTTGGTGATGAAGAAGATTATTTAGCCTATACACCTGAAACACTTATTCAAAATTTAGGGCAAAAATATGCGCAACAATTGTTAAAGCTAAACGCTTCAAACATTGAATTAATAGGGTACTGTATGGGAGGGCTTATTGCTGTTGAAACGGCAAAGGTGTTACTTGCAGAAGGTGTTCAAGTTGAACCAGTCATTACAATAGATACTACGCCTTGTGATGCAAAGCTTCGAAATGATCTATTAATGGAAAGAACATTTGGTTTATTAATAGGCGCTGATCTTGTAAAAAGTGGTCACGATGTCGAGGATGAATTACTTAAAAAAGCACTACATGATTTAATCAAAAAAGAAGCGAATACCATTACAATTGAAGATTTATGTAATCTAACCGGAGAGTTTGCACCAATTGCACAATGTTATCAAAAGCTTGCTGGCAAGTCTCCTAAACAGAGATTAGTAGATTTATATACTACCGTTCCAGCTTTGCAAGGTGATATTTCAGCTTTTCAAAAGCAACGAATGGTAACGCTATATCAAATCTTCTGTCAAAGCTTTAAAGGTGTTGTATCGTATGGAACCGAGCCTTTCATGGGAGACGTAGTTGCATTTAGTTGTATTGATAAAACATCGTCCTTTTTACCAGTAATGAGTACAAGAAACGAAGAATTTTGGAGAGATATTATATTTGGTCATTTAAATATCATTCCTATAAATGGTAATCATATTACGTGTTTGCAGGAGCCTAATGTGAAAGAGACTGCTAAATTGCTGCTTAAAGGAGTAAGCCATGAACCATCAATTTAAAATAGGAATTATTGGCTACAATGGGGCTGTTGGACAAGCGGCTGTACGATATTTAAAAGATAAATATCCATTACGCTGTGGGAGTAGAAGTGAGCATAAAGAACATTCTCAATTAGACAAATTTATGGAATATATGCAGGTAGATATATATGACCAAATAGCGCTAGAGACATTTTGTGCAGGTTGTACAATCGTGTTAAATTGTGCAGGCCCCTCGTATAGCATTATTGATAGAGTGGCGCAAGCTGCCATAAAAGCTGGAGCTCATTATGTCGATGCATTTGGGGCAGATTTATTGGAGAAGAAATTTATGCAGCAGGAGCTAACTAATATAATGATTCTCTCAGCAGGAAGTTATCCCGGTTTATCGGGGATTCTTCCCCGCCTATTAGCTCAAGAAGGATTCGATCAAATAGATAAAATAAGCGGTTATGCAGGAGGAGAAGAAGTGTATAGTAAAGGCGCAGCAGCTGATATAATGCTTAGCTCTATCTATGGTTTTGGTACAGCGAATGCCTTTTATAAGGATGAAAAAATAGTACGTGATATAGCACAGACAGAAAAAATAAATGTGACAATTAATGGTGAGGAAAATACAGTCTATGCTCAAAGTTATCTAACAAATGAAACAATTCTTCTTGCAAAAAAGCTACATATAAAAGAAGCACATTGGCATAATATTTATCCAAATAAAGCTGTTTTTTCATTATTACAACAGGCATGTATACAATTAGCAATGAAAAATACGCCTGAACATTTACATCAAATTGTAGATGATCTGATGGAAAAACTTATCCTTTACCCTGTTCGACAAACATGGTACACACTCGTCATAGAGATGATTGGGAAATATAAGGGACAATCGATACGACGACAAGCTCAATTACTTTGTCAAAATAGCTTTACAATTAGTGGCATTATTTGTGCGCTATCAGTAGAAGCCATCATAGAAGGGATCGTTCAGGAAAATAGGGTTTATTGGGCTTACGACATATTGAATCCAAGTAATGTCATGCGAGAATTACATGAACAGCGTGTAATAGAGGATTTCATCATTACTTCACAGACAGAAAATCATGCAGGCTTGGAGGTAGGGATTTTATGAGGCCATTAAGAGTAGTCGTTTGTGGTACGAGATTCGGTGCGTATTATTTGCAAGCAATCTTAAATTTACCATCTCATTATAAGCTTGTAGGTATTTTATCTAGGGGTAGTAAACAGTCGCAAGAACTCGCCAATACATTGAATGTTCCACTTTATACAACTGTAGAAGCTATAACAAATGAGCAGGTGGATGTTGCATGCGTTGTTGTTAAATCAACGATCGTGGGTGGAGAAGGGACAAGCATAGCACAAGCATTTTTAGAGAAAGGCATACATGTTATACAGGAGCATCCTGTTCATGAAGCTGACTATGTAAAGTTAATTAAAAGTGCGAAAGTAGGTAATTGTAAATATCACTTAAATAGTTTTTATCCAAATGTCGATGCTGTACATTCCTTTATACAAACCGCGAAAACATTAAGAGAAGTTAGTGATATTATTTATTTAGAGGCGGCTTGTAGTATCCAAGTACTTTTTCCAATGCTAGATATTATAGGGCAAGCCCTTGGTAGTTTACAAACCTGTATACTTACACCAGTTAATATTCCTACAGAGCATGATCCTTTTTATATGCTATCTGGACAATTACGGGATACCCCTGTGACATTACGTGTTTTCAATCAAATGGACTTAGCTAATCCAGAAAGTAGCATTTATTTATTGCACAGAGTGACATTGGGAACGAATAGAGGAACATTATATTTACCGGACACGCACGGTTCAGTACATTGGATGCCGTGTATGAGTTCGTCATTAAACGAATCGGCTATATTAAATAATAGAATAGACAATAATTTTTTAAGCTATCCAGTGGAGGAGATTGTTTTTACAGCACAAAACAATAGCTTTGAAGATTTATATAAAAAGGTATGGCCTAAAAGCGTTGAACGCTCGCTTCTAACATTTTATGAAGATATTTGGAGTCGTTCTTACTTTAATCAAACAACACAATATTATTTAACAGCTTGTAAATTGTGGAATGATATTGGTAAAAAAATAGGGCCATCTCAAAAAGTTTGCATACAGGAACGCGAACCATTAAGAATGAAGGATTTGAAGGAGGATGAAGAATGGGTATGATGGATGTTAAAAAATGGTTCCCTTTTGTGGACGACTTAGATTATGAACATTGTAATAAGCTTTTCTGCTTCCATCATGCAGGAGGTAGTGCCGCCTCCTTTAGAAATTGGAAAACATGGGAGCAGAACTTAGCTGTATTTCCGATAGAGCTACCTGGTAAATCAACAAGAATAAAAGAACAATATATTACAGATTATCTTCATGTGATGCCACAAATTGCAGAAGCAATTAACAGAGTAACAAACCAAACGCGAATATATTTTTATGGTCATAGCATGGGAGCTATTCTTGCTTTTAAAACAGCCTGTTTACTAGAAGAAAAATATAAGAAAAAAGTGAATTTATTAATAGTAGCAGGTCGCCATGCACCTCAAGATCATTTCCCTGATGACTATCAAACATATATGGATGATAGTGAATTAGTTAAAGAATTAATACGAGTAGGAGGTACACCGAAAGAGTTATTGGAAAATAAAGAAGTTTTACAACATATTTTACCAATGGTGAAAAATGATTATCGTTTGAATGAGTCTTTTGATTATCGTAATGAATTATTTCATGGTCCGATTGTTGCTCATTGCGGAACTAATGATCCAGACGCACCAGCAAGTAGTACGAAAAATTGGGGAAATGTCACGACAAATTCTTTTAATTTGAAAGAGTTTTCGGGAAGTCACTTTTTCCCATATGAAAATAAACAGGATTATTATAAGAGTTTAGAGCAGAATTGTATACAGAGTTCTTCTAAGATTTGTATTAAGTAAAAAAAATTTTAAAATGAGGGTATCTTAAAATTAGAGATACCCCCGTTTTGTATTCATATAAAGTAATTATTGAACCTGTAAAAGCTGTAATACATCCTTACCAATTTGCCCAGGGTTTGTCTACATTTACCCATTTAACTACCTCAATATTTTTCTTAGCAAGCACACGTTTTTTGTGATCCACAGATCTCTTCATGGCTAACAAACTTGATGCACAAAAATAAACAGGGTTATATTTTTTCAATTGAAACGGGCCACTTACAAAATTTAATTGGAGCAAGTCCAGAGTTACTAGTGAAAAAGGAAGGGAATATTGTTACAATCAATCCATTAGCGGGTTCACGTAAACAAACCTTTAATGAGGTGAAAGATGCTGATAGATGCAATGGGGCTAAAAGAGAATTAAAATGATGCAAAGAAAGTATTCTAAAAAAGCACAACAAGATTTTTTTACAGTAAGAGCTTATGAAAAAGAATAGATAAAATTTGTAAGAATCCAAGCATAGAAATTATTAAAGACCTGGGCTAATGAGCATTCTTTAATCACATAAATAGTAAAAGGTGCTGCTCTATAGTCAACAAAGCTATAGCGACAGCACCTAATCATTTATTAGTGGAAATATTTATCGACACGTTGAAGTACTTCGTCAGCAGAAAGACCATCAGCGTCAATAACAGGTCCTGCCATGATAGGATCACTAATTCCCATAATATCTCTGTCTTGCCCAGTGATTACGCAGGCATCACATTTTTTCGCATCTTCTTCAGTACGAAGTTGAATAACTTCATAACCTTTTGCCTTTAAAGCGCCTTCAACGTTTGTTAACGATTGTTCCACACCAATTATTTTAGACATTACTCTTCCACCTCCTATATGTAATGTGTCAAATAGGCTTGCTAATTATTCACTTAATTCATTTTTTTGTTATACATAATTAATTTAATGGCGGGAAATTAGTGAAATTCATTTTCCACTGCAACGAAATGATATTAGCAATTATATATACTGAAGTACAACTTAAAAGAGGAGGGGACTTATATCGGAGGATGGACAAATGGAAGATCTACTTATATTTTTTTCTGTAAAAGATCGTAGACTTTGAAAAAACTGGTACATCAGCAAAAGTTGTGGATGACTTTTGTTAAAACGTCTACTATGTAAATAGTTGTTTAGAGTGGAGACTGGGCGACTCCTCGGGGGTCAGATCACAGCGTCAGGATAGCGCAGCGGATGTTTTCTGTGCGAAAGGGTAGTGCTAACGTAGCGGCAGCAACAAAGCACCTAGTCGGAACGGAAATCAACCACACGTTTTGGTGATGATCCGAAAATCTTGAAATACTATTATGGAATCAACAAAAGAGGAATCCCAACAATCATCCTAAATGATTGTTGAGACACCTCAATTCTTTTTCTTATTGTGGAGTATATTCTTGGCCGTTAATTGTTACTTTAGAAGCAGTAATTAGTATTTCTTTATTTGCTATGAAATATGGTTCTAAAATATTATTAAATGCTTCCCATTTCTCTTCAATTTTTGCTTTGTCTTCTTTTTTATCTAACTTTAAGATTTCTTCATAAAGCTGTTTTAATTGCTTGCTATCCGCTTCACTAATTTTGAATTCATAATCAGCCATGTATTCTTCAAATGTTGGAGGCGTTATGAATTGATCCATGATGTAATAGAAATCCTCCCATAGTTTTTCATACAAATCAGCATTGTCATCTTTTTCTGCTTTTTGAGCCTTATCATAAATATCTTTTAATTTTGCTAAAGATTCAGCTGGGATATCTAACTCAAATTTTTCTATGAATTCTTCAAATGTTGGAGTTGGATAAAGTTTTTCATAATACGGATGAAGAATTGTATAAAACTCATCCATTTTTTCGACTGCCTTTTCCTCTTGACCATCTTTTTCAAGTTTTACCCATTCTTCGTAAATACTTTTAAGTTTTTTATTATCATTTTCTTCAAAAACTATATTTTTTTCACTAAATTCGAAATCTGCCATATACTCTTCAAATGTTTGAGGTTGCCACTTAGCTAAAATATATGGTTTTGTGATTTTACCCATTTCTTTATATATTTTATCAATTTCTTCAAATTTCTTGTCGATTTCTTCTTCTGTCATGTCATTTGACAATTCTTTTTCCAGCTTTTTCTTTTCATTAAATAATTTTTCTAATTTTGTTAGCTCTTCTTTCGTCACCTCTTTAGGCAATTCTTTTTTATAAGCTTCGAATGTGTCGAAATCTGAATAATCCTCTGCTACGCTACCTTCAACAGTGATTTCTTGACCTTCTACAAAGTTCATTTTTTCAAGTTGTTCATTCGAAAATTTATAAAAGCTGATATAGTAGTTTTTACCATCTCTGCCTTTTAGATCAATGCCATCCCCGTAGATGCCTTTAATCGTTCCTGTAATTTGTTGTTCGATTTGAACAGTAACACCATTTGTTGGTTCTACTGCAGTAGCTCCTGCTTGAAGTGGTGTCAGAACAGCCATTCCTATTGTTAGTGCTGAAGCAATCATCCAAGTTTTTTTAATCGGTTTTTTCATAATCAATTCTCCCTTTTATTTACTCTGGAACTAACGTTTCCAATATTTAGACGTATTTCCAGACGAAAAGGTTCATTATTTTTTAAAAAATTTTAAAACATTCTATGTTGTTAAAAAGTTGGTTCATTACCAAAAGTTGTGGATGACTTTTGTTAAAACGTTTACTATGTAAATAGTTGACCTTCGTTCCGACTGGCCGACTCCTCGGGGATCAGCAATAGAGGAACGAAGGCTAAAAGCATCACATCCTGTGATAACGTCTTCGTGACCAACATCGTGTTGGCCCGAGACCCTACAGCGCAGCGGATGTCCATCAGACACCCCTAGGAAGCTTTGCTCTATGCGAAAGCGAAGCGTCAGGGATAAAGCGCCCAATCGGAACAGAAATCAACCACACGTTTTGGTGATGATCCAAAAAGTTCAAATATTGTAGGTAAAGTGCTTAAATAGTTGTATAACAATAAAGTTTGAGACTTGACTAAATTCAGAATGATGAAAATCGGGTGTATGGTGGTGAGAATATGGGAATCGCTGAAGTATTAACAATCGTCTTTATAGTATTAAAGCTCACGGATGTTATCGCATGGTCTTGGTCGTTAGTGCTTTTGCCAGCGATTATATCCTTTAGCATTTACGCATTAATTTTGGTGATGAAGTTAGTAATGGTTATGATAGCGGTAGTGGCAGTGAAAAAACGAAAAGAGATGTAGAATGGAGTTTTAAATAAAACGTACGCATTTGAATGATTCAAGCGGAATTTTTGATTTAGTTTTTCCATTTTTTCATCTAGAAGAAAAAACAAGATAAAGATCAGTAAGAGAAAGGGGATTTTTAAGTGAAATATTTCACTAAAAATTGGTATCGCGAAATGCAAGTCTATGGTTTTTTAACTTTTCCTGACTCTAAAGAAGATTGGGAAGATGGTTTAAATTGGAAAAACGAAGATGGGACAAGCTATATTGAAATGTTACAAGCAGAGTTGGAATGGCGAAAAAATGATTTATTAACGTTTCTTCCGGCGCCATTTCATCCATATATTTTAGAGGGTTCTCTAAAAACAGAATATCCATCTCGAGAATTAAGAAAAATGGCTGAAGAGTGGAATGAAAATTATCAAAGTCGTAGTCGAGATATACGTAAACAGTATTTACAACAATTTGAAGAAATAAAAGAGCAGCTACCATCTCAAGTTCTTGAAATACATACAAAATCATTACATGATGGAGAAGTATTATCTTTCTCCTCCACTGAAACTTCAATTACACTTATGATAGCTGGAACAAGTGTAGGTTGGTACGACACAAATGTAAAACTAACTTTTAGTGATATAGAGATATGTTCGGTTCCAGAACAATTAGAAGGTTCTTGGTGGCTATATGATGAAATCTATAAAACTAAAACAGGGTTTGAATTACACGTTTTATTTGACTGTCCACTTTGTGAATTAATGATACAGGCTAGGGAATTAAAGATTGAGACACTATAGACTGTGATATATATACAACGGAAGCATTTGTAACCAATAGATCCATGCTATGTGGATTTGTTGATTGGAGTGAGGCTGAGTGACTCCTTGGGATTAGCGTCACAGCTGATACCCTGGAGAAATCTGTGCGAAAGCGAAGCTACGCAACAAAAGTGGTTTATCGGACGCCTCCAGGAAAGCACTCAGTCGGTACGGAAATCAACGGCCCATTGTGTAGAAAGATCATATTTTATTTAAATCTCATAGACAAATGAAAAACAGCTGATTTCATAGATTTCAGCTGTTTTCTGTAAGAGAAGAATGTTTATTAAATTCAATCCAATATCCTATTTATTCGTTTGATACGTTTTAACTGCAGGGGGAGCATAAGCTGCACATTTATCTAATAGTCCCTCAACGTCTTCATCTACAAGTAGGGCATTTCGATATTGGGCTTGTAAAAATTGTTCGTTTTGCATATGGTCAAATAACCCAATGAGTAAATCATAATAATGATTGATATTTAAAAGTCCACAAGGCTTTTGCAGAAGGCCGATTTGATTCCAAGTGAATACTTCAAAAAATTCTTCTAACGTACCAGGGCCTCCGGGTAAAGCGATAAAGCCATCAGCAAGTTCCATCATTTTGCTTTTGCGTTCATGCATAGAATTGACGACTATTAGCTCTGTTAAATGCTTATGAGAAATTTCTCGTTCCTCTAACAATGTCGGAATAACCCCGATCACCTTGCCGCCTTCACGAAGTACCGTGTCTGCAACTGTTCCCATCATACCTACACTCGCACCGCCATAAATTAAGGTAATATTACGTTTTGCTAATTCTTTTCCTAGAAGAATAGCTCCTTCTTTATATGCTTCTGATGCACCGATGCTTGATCCGCAAAATACTGCAATACTATCCATCATTGTTCCCCCATATCTGTTAAGTATATTTCCGCAATAACGGGCAGTGAACTTTAGCGGGGGATGAAAAAGCCCCCTAATTCACGTTTCACTTTTATAGTATAATTTAAATTCAAGAGGAAAGAAATGGAGGAAATAGAAATGGAATTAAATGAGTTTCAAAAATGGCTAAAGGATTACTATGATACTCGTGGTTGGTCTGATTTAAGCATTTTTACGCGTATTGGTTTTCTAGCTGAAGAAACTGGAGAAGTGGCGAGAGCTATACGAGCGTTAGAGATTGGTAGAGATAGACCAGATGAAAAGATTCAATCATATGAAGAAAATAAGCAAGAATTAGTAGAGGAGCTTGGAGATGTTTTAGGGAATATTATTGTTATAGCAAATAAATATGATATTTCACTGGAAGAAATTTTTTCAGCGCATCAGGAAAAGCTAATGGAGCGTTATAAAGCATAGAATACATATAGAAGGGGGATTTATATGGATTATCAAATTGAGATTTTATTAGAAAATCACGATGACTTTACTACGTTTTTAAATACAAAATTAAAAGAGTATAACGATGAACATTCACCGTATCATAAAGAAAGTAGACAAAAGGGTTCTATTCGTTCGTTAAACCTAATCGTTACTGATCATCAACAGCAATGGATAGGCGGCATCACAGCTGAGGTTTATTGGGGTTGGGTTGAAATCAATAAATTTTGGTTTAGTAAAGAATACCGTGGAAAAGGTATTGGTGGACAGCTACTGGCCAAAGCTGAAGAAACGGCCAAGCAAATGGGTGCTACGAAGGCATTATTAACTACATATGACTTTCAAGCACGTACGTTTTATGAAGCGAGAGGTTATCAAGTTGTTGGGGAAATAAAAGATTATCCGCCCGGAAGTAGCTATTATACAATGGTTAAACATCTACTTTAAGTTTAAAAAGGCTGTCTGTTTAGCTCTTTGTGACAGCCTTTTGTTATATCCTTATTTATCCGCAAATCATAACTAAGCAATTCAATAAGTTTTTTAGTTCCCGTAATCGCATCAGAATAGACAACGAGTGGATATGCGGGGGAATCACCCATTAGATAAGGATCGTATACCAATGATAAAACGAAACAATGAATAACATTCTTTATTTAGGGGTTTTAAATATTCTTTAAGAAATAGCAAACATAAAAACAGAGTTAATTTTACATATCTTGTAGATTAACTCTGTTTTTATGTTTTAACAGCAACAATCTTTTTGAAAACAGCCTAAAAATATATGGCTAAAAAATGTCTAAAAAAACGCCCTAATGTCAAACTTATAATAAAGGGGAGATTTAGTGTGTACTCGATATCAAACTTTAAATTACTCGTTGATAATCAGGCAGAAATTGATACCATTCATCAAAATTGTGATCATTTAATCCAGACAACTGTAACGCCTAAAATGGATGAGGAAGTCAATACTTTTTTAGATGCCATTAATAAAAAACTAACCGAACAAGGATTTACAATTACAGAGACATCTACTGGACTAATCGCAAAATATAGTGAAGCAGTTATTAATGTTGACAAGCATTCGAAAGATTTAGAGGAGTGCTTTTTCATCAATTTAAATAATTATGCAGAGGATCAAGTTTCCATTGTTTTGGATGTTTCCGATATAATGATGCCGAAAATCTCCAATAATCTTGATGGCTACTCTGAAATTATTGAGCAAATGACAGATACATTAAAGTACGCAAAAAGTCTTGAAAAAGCTTGTACTTCACCTAAGTTTATTTATAAAACCCAAAGTAATATTATCTTTCATTCTGCTGAAGAAGTCGTCAATTATTATTTTCAGTAAAGAGGCAGCCACCCTTATATAAAATAGGGTGGCCGATAAATGAAGTGCTATTGTTTATATATTCCCGCTACAATATTTTAAACAATAAATTTTCTTCCGAATAAAAATAGTATCATCGATAGAGTGAAAAAATAGAGTGGCATAATCAACAACGAACCATTATGCAGGAAACTCATACCTGATGTTATTAAACTTACAAGTAAGTAATAGCCTAAGCTGAAAATTGCGCCAGCTGTCCCGATAACGTCCTGAAAGTTAACAAGTGCAAGGCTTAAGCAATTAGGTAGAGCAATTCCTGATCCTAATAAGGTAATAAAAATGGTTACTAAAATGCCCACTAGTAAGACAATATTAGGTAATGGGAAAGAACTAACGATTAGTAGCAATAAAGCGCCGATAGCCATCACAGAGCAACCGAGATGAATTACTTTCTCTGGCTGATAGCTACTGACAAGTCTTTTGGAAATCATGGCACCAATAATAGAGGCAAGCGCCACAATTATACCAAGAAATCCATAAAGTCCTGGTGATAAATTGAAATGATCAATAAAAATAAAGGGTGCTTCGGCATAGTAACTGAATAGCACGCCATTTATCCCACCAATTAGCAATCCAAAGGCAAGTACCCGTGGAGATGAAATAATACGTTTTACAACTGGGAAAATAGCAATTTTTTTTCTCATTGATGTATCTGTTGTTTCTGGAAGTCTAAAATAAGTGTAAATAAACAACAAAATACTCATTGCAACGAGCACAAAAAAAACGGCTCTAAAACCAAAGGCTTGATCGACCCAGCCACCAATCAGCGGCCCTACTGCAGGGGTAAAGGCAATCACCGCAGAAATTTGCGCAAACATAGCATGTCTCTTACTACCAGATACGCTTTCACGCAAGATAGTTTGCGTTATTATCGAGCCTGTCGCCGCCCCAAAGGCTTGTATAAATCTACTAACTAATAGAAAAGTAATAGTTTCTGCGTAAAAACACATGAAACTACCAATACTATAAAAAATTAAACCGCCTAGCATGGCCGGTCTTCGTCCAATAAAGTCAGAAATCCATCCCCAATAAAAAACCCCAAAAGCAAACCCTATAAAATAAATACTTAAGGTTAACTGTACAGAGCGATTTGAAGCATTCAAAGCGTCTGAAAGATCAGGTAGTGATGGTGAATAGATTGTCTCGCTAATCTGTGGAAAAGCTACAAGAACAATCATTAATAGTAAAGATGGTGCTACATGTTTTTTCAACTTATTGCCCTCCTACAAGCAAAATCTACTTCTTTAGCAAAGAGTAGACGTAGCTAGGGAAACGGCGGGACCATAATAAGTATTCGTTCATAAGATGTCATTTTCAATCACCTAAATATGCTTAAAGTAGGAGTGCATAGTTCTAGTTACAATTATAAAGATTTTTGCTATTTTTAAAAGGCATATATAGAAAAATTATGAATAACTTTAATAGTTTGGTTTAATTACCGAAAGCATGGTTTCATTTCCATTCCGGTAGAGCGTTTTCATTGTGTCAATAGGTGTTTTTTACGCTCCAGTCTTCACTTCGAATGAACGTAATAAAAATGCAAATGGTCATCACCAAATTTTAATGATAAATCTAAACTTTCAAAAAATTACTTGTACACATTATAAAACTTGTATAAAATAGAAACAAACGTTCTTATAGGGGGATTAAATGACTACATCTCATAAACAGTTACAGTTAGTATTATTCGATGCAAATGATATTCCTGGATTAATGGATCTTTCTAACTCTGTCGGGTGGGATTATGATGAATCCGAAATTAAAACGGTGATGATGTCAGGTAAAATATTTGGGCACAAAAATGCTGAAGGGAAAATTGTTTCAAGTGCTGCCATTATGACATATGATACAAATTTAGCTTGGTCATTGTGCATGCAAATTACAGAGGACTAGGCCTAGGGAAATTAGTTACTCAAAAATGTATTGAAAGTGTTTCCCAACATACAGCTATTATGCTCGTCGCAACGAAAGACGGAGAACCATTATATAAGAAACTAGGCTTTACAACTGTAGATTATGTGCATAAATATCTGGCTGACAATTATAGCGGTGCACATAACATAGCTTCTAATGAGTATACGATTGAAGATTATAATGAGAGTGATTTTGCTGAAATTGTCCGCTTAGATGCGGTCGCCTTTGGAGATAAAAGAAGTAATTTTTTACGGAATAGGATAAAACAAGCTAAGCATTGTATCGTTGTGAGAGATCATCAAACAAATATTATTGGCTTTGGGTTGTCCGTTCAAGGTCCGATAAATCTAATGTTAGGCCCAATCATAGCACCTGATTCTATAACAGCTAGTCTCATCATTAATACTTTAGCGAAAGACCATCATGGAAAATTAAGAATGGATGTACCATCTGGACATGCTGAAATGATAAAGTGGTTAGAGCAAAATGGTTTTACAGAGGTAAATAGACCTCCAGTTATGATTCTTCATGCAGAGGAAATGCCGACTAGAAATAATACGCTATTTACTATAGCCGCACAAATTTTTGGCTAACATCACTTTAACAAAGTGAGCACACTTTCTATTGGGTGTGCTTTTTTTGTTTTTAAAGGATTTTACTAGAAGTGTGGAGAATAGATGATAATAAAGGGGGAGAATGAATGTTTCCTAATTTAGAGACAGCAAGACTTATTTTAAGAGAATTAACGCAGGATGATGCGGAGGGTGTATTTAATTGCTTTTCTCATAAAGAAGTCACTCGCTATTATGGACAAGAGCCATTTATTGATTTACAGCAAGCACAAAGTTTAGTGAAATTATTTTCAAAGAACTTTGCTGAAAAAAGAGGGATAAGGTGGGGGATTGAAAGAAAGGAAACAAAAGGTATAATCGGCACAATTGGTTATAACGCTTGGTCGCCTAGCCATAGACGGGCAGAGATCGGTTATGAAATTCATCCTGATTATTGGAGAAAAGGATATACACAAGAAGCGGTTACCGAAATTGTGTCGTATGGCTTTGAGCATATGGGTCTTACCCGTATAGGTGCTGTTGTATTTATAGAAAATGAAGCCTCGAATAAGCTGCTAACTAAAGTGGGCTTTCAAAAGGAAGGAATTCTTCGAGATTATATGTATCAAAATGGTCAGGCGCACGATACATTTGTCTATTCTATATTAAAAAATAGATAAGTATGTTTTCTATTAACCATGGAAATATAGGTAAGGCATTGTTATATACCTTTTATTGGTTAATAAATGATAACTAAGATACAGTTTTGCATTTGCTTTTTTCGGTTATAGTGCTAGTAAAGGCTAGGATTTTTATTAGTGGTGAAAAAGTAACAGTAAGGGGCTTTGTGAAATGGGAATACAATATAGCACAGCTTATTTTGAAAAGTTGGATTTACTTGAAATTTTATATGCGGGGCAAGCAGCGTTAAAAGAAACGCTACCTACGCACAATGCCAGTAAAAATTATTTAGAACGCTTTGAACAAATAGAAGCAGCCATTGCTAAGCTAAATAAGGAAATTCGAATCCTTGAGCTAAACATTATCCAATCTGTAGATATTGAATAGATAAAAGTAAAAAAACTCATGCAATAAATAAATGCGTGAGTTTTTTTGTTATTTCAAACGATTATTAAACTTCCCCCTCCTTCATATTAGATCAAAATCCTTCTGGTGAAACAACGTCTTCCTTATAGGAACTACGTTTTACTACTATTAGAAGTAATACTAAAATACTTATAAACAGCAATTCAGCATAATGAAATTGCTGCAGAGTTTCAAAGGACTTCACTGAAGGAAAGTTAGCATATAACTCAAACGCTATATTGGGAGTTATTATGTATTGGCTACAACACGATACGCAACAAATCTAATAACATTTTTACTTTAAATTACAAAATTGGTATAACAAATAAGGTGAATTGGATTATTATGTTACAATTAAAGTACTGATTATGATGGATTTTTACGAAGGGGTGTATTAAATGAAATCAAAAAGAGTCGGAATTTTACTTTATGATTATGTAGATGTTTTAGATTTTACAGGACCAGCAGAAGTATTAGCACTAACAACTAAGAATAAAGTCGAGGAAACCTTAACTCTTTATAAAAAAGAATTATTACCTACGAAACCATTTGAAATATTTACCATTTCAGAAACAGGGGAGCAAATAAAAACGCATTCAGGAATAAAAGTAGAACCTGACTTTAGTTTTGACATTAGCCCTGAACTAGATATTCTAATTATACCAGGAGGACCTTTAAGAGCTGTTCAATCTATGATTAAAAACCAAAAAATTAAAGAGTGGATTATCAAACATAAAAATAGTGAATACATATGCTCAGTTTGCACGGGTGCGTATATTTTGGGCAGTACTGGATTATTAAACGGCAAAAAAGCAACTACTCATCATTTAGCATTAAAAAATTTACAAGAAAAATACCCTGAGATTCAAGTAGTATCAGAAAGCAAAGTTATTCATGATAGTAACCTCATAACTTCTGGAGGGGTTTCATCAGGAATTAATATGGCTTTATATCTTGTTGAGCGAATTATGGGGAAATCTGTAGCGAAGCGAACAGCTAAAACTATTGAATTTGCACTTTAATATAACTGTGTCATCTAAACAAAAAGGCTCTCTTTATACCTTCGAACTGTATCCCAATTGTTGTACTACAATCTACTACTAAAAAAATTTAAGTACTTTCAAAAATCAAAATGGAAACTTCGGTAATAAGATTAATTTATGAAAATTGATAATTAACATTGATTTTACTTATGTTTCGACTGATTGTAAAATAATGTTAGTAAGAAAATCCATCAAGAAAAGAGTGATAAAAATGAGCATTGATTTTCACAACAAAGACAATCAAACTACTTATACAACTCGACAGGCTGACCACTCGTGGATCGAAGCAATAAAAGAACTTGTCCCGATCATGCATACTTCGAAGGCTGCAGATATTGGCTGTGGCGGAGGCATTTATGCTAAAGCATTAGCAGATATGAATGTACCTTCTGTAATAGGTGTGGATTTTTCACAAGCTATGCTCGTTGGGGCAAAAGAAAATTGTAAAGGCTATGATAATATTACTTTCAAGCAAGGAAATGCATTGGCTACAGGCTTAGACAATGACAGTTTCCAGTTAGTACTAGAAAGAGCTTTAATTCATCATATCCAAGATTTAAAAGCTTGTTTTCAAGAGGCATATAGAATTTTGGAGGATAAAGGGATTTACATTATCCAAGACCGGACACCTGAAGATTGTTTATTAAAAGGTGATGACCACCATATTAGGGGCTATTTCTTTGAGCGTTTTCCAAAATTAAGAGAGCAAGAAATAAAACGCAGACATAGAAGTGAGCTAGTAATTAAAACACTTAAGGCAATTGGGTTTAGCGAGGTGCAAGAAGTACAGCTATGGGAAACAAGAAATGTGTATGAACAAAAAGAGCAATTGTTAAAAGATTTACGGGAAAGAACAGGCAGAAGTATTTTGCACGAGTTAGACGATGAAGAATTAAATGAATTAGTGAATTATATGGATAAGTCGATTTCAACTGAGAGTTTTATAGTTGAAAAGGACAGATGGACCATTTGGAAAGCTGTAAAATAATTTACTTTTTAAGTCTGTTGTTAGTAGTTATCCACTGGTTGAGTAGTTCAATCCGTCAGTATGGCTCTGCTATCCGTCGATTCGATCAAAAGAAGCTCTCGGTCGCTGTCAACCGAGAGCTTTTAACTATTTATTTCCCTACTAATGCGAAAAGGTATTGATCTCGATCCGCTTCCTCTTGCATTGTATTATCGACTAACATTGCACCATACCTCACATTTGTCATATCACGATCAACTAAAAATTGAACATTCACTTTCGAGGCTTTATTATTGACTGGACAGTCTCCTTTAAATTCAACAACATCCTGTCCTTTTTGGGTTTCAAAATACACCCAGTATGGATTTTGACAAACGCTAGCAAAACCCGATTCTATTGTTTTACTACTATTTTCGAATGAATAGTTTTTTACATATGTAATATATTCATTATCTGTAATGTCCTTTTGTGGACCGTAAAAATACCAGAACACCCCTAAAATTCCGATCGGCACAATCCACAGTATATTCCTTTTGCTTAATTTCCCCATATTTAAAGCCCCCTTTATTAAAATATTTTATCATCTTTATGCTGTTTTTTGCTAGCTTACTATAATATTTTCTAGTTTGTGATTCAATATTGTAAAAAACGAATTTGGGAAAGAAATTGATTTTTTTGCGGTTTGTTGATGAATGGGGATTTTTTTGTAAATAAAAGAAACTATGAGGCTTATGATGACGTCATGTATGAAAGGGTTATTCAAATGGCAGTAGCGCATATTTGAAAAACGTTAATTTACTGAGAAATGAAAAGCAAGGAGATTTAAAAATGAATTATGGAATATTTCAATGGATCAATGATCTAGCTGGTCGCTATTCTTTGCTGGATAAGGGGATGATTTTCATCACTGATAGCGTTCCTTATATCGTTATCGTATTCATGTTATTTTTATGGTTTACAGCAAACAAAGAAAAAAGGACAGAAAAACAATATACAGCTTTTTACATTGTCTTTACATGTTTACTTGGATTGGGTCTAAACGCACTCATTCACCTATTCAACTATCATCCACGACCATTCATTACATATGATGTTCATCAGTTAGTACCACATGCTGATGATTCTTCGTTTGTAAGTGATCATTCAGTATTAGTATTCGCTCTAGCGTGGACGTTACTTTTACGAAAAGACTCGTGGAAGTATCCTGTATTAGTATGGGCCATCTTAGTAGGTATTTCACGTATCTTCGTCGGCGTACATTATCCAGCTGACGTGATTGGTGGAGCCCTTCTGTCATTTGGGGCAAGTTTAGTCATTATCAAGTTCTCCAAAGTTTTGGAGCCGGTTGTACAAGTTCTATTTAAAATCTATAACAAACTAACGAAACATATCCCTTTTTTAGCAAAGTTCGGTCATAAAGATCTAAGTCAGGGGAATTAATAAAGTAGAGATGAAGAGTCGCATATTAATGCGGCTCTTTATTTTGTTAATAAAAAAATTATGGGTATACAAAAACAAAAGTACATTCATTCCGAGATAGCGTTTTCTCCTTGTAATATTTTGTCGTCACAATAGATCAAAAATCAATAAAATCAGATAAGTGATAGAAGAAAAAATCTTTGCTGCTTGTATTGCTATATAGGCCTTTAGACATTTGACCAATTATGAATTTCCTGTATTATGTAAATATAGTTGAAAATGATAATCATTATCAATAATATCGCGTACATATCATCCTATAAATTTTTCATGTTCTTTTAATTATTGGGAATGTGTACCATTCGTCAGTCACACATTTATTTCCATTTACTTCTTATTATCAGTCTTTCTAATGAGGAAGACAAATTTTTTTAACAATTGTTGAGAACCATTATCATTTACTAGCTAGAAGATTCTGTGAAAGGATGGCTAATTACATGCAACAGATTGCTAAACAGATTGCAGAAAATGCAACGTTTCAGGCGTTTATGAATTGTTATATACGAGAAGTGAATAGCGGACATTGGATCGAAAAGGAGGAGTGGATAACAGAACAGCGACTAACTATCCTGATTACAGAGGGACATATGTTAGAGCTTGAGTTGCCGATACAAAACACCCGTATTGCATTAGGTGTGGAATACAAATCTCTTGTTGGGAGACATAAATTTGGTGTTTCGTTGAAGTATTGTACGAATAAAAAACAATGGCTTGTCGAAGATAAATTAACGATTCTCATCATGCTCATTCAAGAGCTACATTTAATGGCGAAGGCGGATGGATGTCCTGAATTTTCTCCCCATTTTGATGAACTTATTTTGCGCATCATTGAGAGCTATCAAACAATGGCAAATTATATTGAAAACAGTTTGAAAGATAAGAAACAACATGGAGCAAACGCTACATTTATTGAAGCTGAGCAGTCTCTCTTATTTGGACATTGGCTTCATCCGACACCTAAAAGCAGACAAGGTATGGCAAATTGGCAACAAATGAGTTTTGCTCCAGAGCTACAAGGATCTTTCCAACTTCACTATTTTCGTGTCGACCCTAAAATTGTGAAAGAGTCCTCTGTATTAGAAAAAAGTGCGAGTGAACTCATTTATCAGTCTTTAACAAAATCACAACCTGATTTTGTTATGTCAAAGAAAGATTGCCTCATTCCGATGCATCCGCTTCAGGCACAGTGGCTTTTACAGCAACAGTATGTAAAAAAAGCACTTGCTGAAGGATTGATAAAATACGAAGGTGCGCTTGGGGCATTGTATACAGCAACCTCTTCGATAAGAACAGTATATAGCCCAAATGAAGAGATGATGTATAAGTTTTCAATTCCTGTAAAAATAACGAATTCATTGAGGATAAATAGAACACATGAACTAAAAGCTGGAATTGTTATGGCTCGGTTAATGAATAAGATTAATTTCCTACAAAATTATCCATATTTCCGGATGATTGATGACCCAGCCTATATGACTGTAGAGTTCCCAAATCAGACGGAATCAGGGTTTGAGGTTATTTTTCGCTCAAACGTATTTCCTAAAGGATATGATGAAGGAATATGTATGATCGCTACTCTCGTGCAAGAGCCCTTACCAAATGAAAAATCAAAATTGTGTCAGCTCATTATGACAATCTCACAATCTGAATTCCGCTCTTTAGAGAGTGTCAGTTTAGATTGGTTTAAAGTCTATTGGAAATGTGCTATTGAATCATTATTAAGATTATACGATGAGCATGGAATAGCTCTCGAAGCACACCAGCAAAATAGTCTGTTAAACATTTCTTCTGGTTATCCAACTACTTATTATTATCGTGATAACCAAGGATATTACTTATCAAAAGCATATAAAGAAGAACTTCTTTCAATAGAGCCTTCTTTACATGAAACAGCTGAGCTATTTTACGAAGATTCCCTTATTCAAGATAGATTTACATATTATTTGTTTATGAATCAATTGTTTCCCGTTATTTCTCGATTTGGAGCAGATCAGCTAATCGATGAAAAAATTCTTTTGAAGTGGTCTACCGATCAACTGCACGTATTAGAAAAAGAATTTACAGGTTTCGGGAAGGCATTCGTTCGTAACATTTTACAACAAGAAGAGCTTGCGTTTAAAGCAAATCTATTAACAAGGTTTCACGATGTAGATGAACTAGAAGCCGAACTTGAACAAGCGGTATACACGAAAATTCCAAATCCGTTCGTTCTTCAGCATGAGGAGGCAGAGTATGCAGCAGCTACAGCCTTTAGCTTCTAAACAAGGAGAGCTACGTGTAAGACGGCAGCTTGTAGAAGCAATGATTTTTGAAGGACTAATTAAATATGAAGAAACTTGTCTAGATAAATGGACTTCCATTTTTACGCTTGTTGGTCAGAAATGCACCTATCGTTGTAAAGGAAGAAGAATGGCATTTGATCGCATCAGAATACAGGGAGATAGTATTTTTCTAGTAGGAAAAGATGAAACGTTACTAGAGGCAACGCTTGAGGCTCTAGTTGATGAATTACTTTCGACTCATAGAGACAAAGTTCGATTACTAAAAGAACTTCATTTAACGAGTAAGCTATGTGAATGGAATGATCGACATCTCCAAATGCCGACGTCGAGAAGAAAATCGAGCTATGAGGAATTAGAATCAGAAATCATTGAAGGACATCCATATCACCCTTGTTTTAAATCCAGAACCGGTTTTACGATCGACGACCATAAACACTATGGCCCTGAGGCAAAGCAATCATTTACCCTGCAATGGGTTGCAGTGAGAAGAAGCTACGTACGAATTTCTGTTCTTGAAGAGGAAGAGGACTTTTGGAAAAGAGAGCTAGGGCATTTGCTGTGGGAAGACCTTCTTGCAACGCTGGTGGTTTTCGATGGAACATTTGAAGAATATACGTTTTTACCAGTTCATCCTTGGCAGTGGCATAACATGAAGCATGAACTAGCTGGCTTAATGGAGCAAAAAGATCTAATACCTCTAAATGTGCAAGGAGATTACTATCGGGCAACCCAATCAGTACGAACATTATGGAATTTTACAAATCCCAAAAAGGCGCAATTAAAATGCTCGATGAATATGGTGAATACCTCTTCATTACGAAAGTTACATGCTCATGCTGTTTGTGCTGCTCCTCATATTTCAGCATGGCTTAAACAGGTGATTCAATTAGACGCCTATTTACGTGAGGAAGCGTCTCTTGTTGTACTGGAAGAATATGCAGGGATTATTTTTGAACCGAATGCAAACAAACATAGTAGCAAACTAGAAGGACAGCTTGGCTCCATATGGCGAGAAAGTGTGCGCTCGTATATGAAGGATGAGGAGGAAGCGGTACCGTTTACGGTACTAATGATGATGGAGATAGATGGGCGTCCATTTGTTGATGATTGGCTTTGCCGATATGGAACGGAGGAATGGGTAAAACGCTTGATCGAAGTGAGTGTTATTCCTGTGTGGCACCTGCTTGTCGCCCACGGTATTGCTGTTGAGGGCCATGCGCAAAATATGATTTTATTACATCAAAATGGGTGGCCGACTCGGGTTGTACTAAGGGATTTCCATGACAGTGTCGAATATATGGAAGAATTCATTGCAGACAGAAGCCTAATTCCAGACTTTGAAACGATACACGATTGTTTTAAAGATGCACCTGTCGATCGTTATTATTGGATGTCTTCTGTTGAGGCTTTACGAGAGTTAGCGATGGATACACTATTCGTGTTTCATTTAAGTGAACTATCTTATGTGCTAGAAGAGCAGTATGGATTTGCAGAAACACATTTTTGGAGTCAAGTTAAGGACGGAATACAAAAGCACTTTGAACGCTTTCCATCATTATGCTCAAGAAATGAACAGCTTCAGCATACTAGCACACAAATTTATGTTGAATCTTTGCTAACAAAGAAACTTCAAAATCAAGAAGAAGGTAATTTTCGACACATCGTCAACAATGCGTTGGCGCAAGCAGATAAAAAGGGGAAATGATGATGTTTTATGTCAATGATCAATTTTATACAGTTGAAGATATCGAGAAGCAATTTGAAATATATGAAAGCTTACCGCAGCTAAGGGCGTGTAACAATCGCAGACTAGCTATTTGTACGGATGACACTTTCCAATATATAGCTCTTTGTTTATACATTCGCGAAAAAGGTGGATCAGTTGTCCCAATCCATCCAGCTACGCCAAAAGAGGGAGCTGTACGGCTAGCTTCTTCAGCAGGTAGTCATCTTTTAATGTTCCAATCGATTGATACTTTCATCGAACTATCAAATCATTCCAATAACCAAGAAGGCGTATTAGTTCAAATGAGCTCAGGTACAACAGGAGCCCCGAAATGTATTGAACGAACGTGGAGTTCAGTGGAAGAAGAAATTGCAAGTTATGTAAAGACTTTACCTGTCGATTCCATGACAAATTCTGTTGTCGCTTGTCCGGTTACGCATTCTTATGGATTCATTTGTGGTGTTTTGGCTTGCATAAGAAGGGAGGCAAAGCCAGTTATTATTACGAATAGTAATCCTAAATATATTTTGAAAAAACTAAAAGAATATCCTAAGCACATACTCTATGCGGCTCCAGCGTTGCTTTATACATTAAGTCGATTATTACCTATTGATCAACAATTTGATCGTGTGATGACGTCAGGAACTATGATGCCGCACAGTTGGTTGACATCATTAAGAGAGAAATCTAACCAAGTATTACAGCAGTATGGATGCTCTGAATCCGGGTGTGTTGCGATTCATCCTAATGTGAAAGATCCGAAACAAATGGGATACCCCCTTCCTCATGTGAAGGTGACAGCTGGTGACAAACAAACACCGAGCGAAATTATCATTGAATCGTCTACACAAACAATTTATACAAAAGATCTCGGCTTTATAGAAGATAATGTTCTTTCTTTTCTTGCAAGAATGGATGACACGATTAATGTAGCAGGCTTGAATGTGTATCCGCAAGAAGTTGAAACCGTGTTAATGAATGACCCAAGAATAGTCGAAGCAGTCGTTTATAAGAAACAAGACAACTTATCAGGAGAGCGAGTATGCGCACAATACGTGTCTACCGAACCGATAGATAATATGGAGCTTAGAGAATGGTGCCGGAAATATCTCGCCCCACATCAAATTCCGATGGAGTTTGTGTTTGTTCATGAAATTGACAAGCTACCGAATGGCAAAGTAAGTAGAAAAAAACTTGGAGGCATACCAGTATGACGCGACAACAATTGATTAAGAGCATCTATGATATTTTAGAAAATTCATTAGAGTTGCAGACACTGTCTTCTTTTAATGAAGATGCCCGATTAAATGAGGATTTGTATATGGACTCCATTATGGTTCTTCAACTGATTCTTCATATAGAGTTGGATCTTGGCATTTCCATTCCTGATGAGGTTCTCGTTCCTAAAGATTTCAGAACAGTAGGAGCACTGGCAAGCTTTTTAGAAAAACAGCAAAAGGTAGAATAATCGGAGGCTAAAAATGATAAAAGTGCATTGTTTTGTAAGCTGTGTTTGTGAGGTTATTAAGAGAACGGAAGGCGTCGATCATAGGCCTTACTATTTTGGGGTATGGGACGCAGATTTTGATGTGCTCGATAATGGAGTGCTAACATACCACTCTGATCAAATTGATCATCATTTCTTTCAAATATGGTATGAAATGCTCTATGGAATCAAGCTATACAAATGGTATGACGACAAGCAATCAAAACAAGACAATATAAACAAACTGCTAAAGTTATTAGAGAATAAATCTCCACACCAACATGTGATGGTGATGCTAGATTTATCGATGCTTCCAGAGCGAGAGAATAAATTTCATCAACGTCCATTCCCTCATTATGTGATGCTAGAATCAACAGAAAATGAGGGAGATTGGTTTATGTATGACCCTGATTTTCGCTGGGAAGGGATTTTACCGAAAGAGAGAATTTTAGCTGCAATCCAAGAGCCAACTGTCGAAGGTGGTTATTACTTTAATGCTGAGACGATTATTGCGCCAACTACAGAGACGGTTGAAGCCTATTTTAATACATGTATAAAGCTGCATTGTAATCCGTTGACCGATGCAATTACCGAGATTGTTAAAGAGTATATTGCAGGAAAAGAAAAAGAAAATATGTCAAAACTTCCGACTACATTAAAACAATTGCCGGTTATAGCGATCAGAAAATATGCGTATGAACATGCGTTTGCATTTTTTTGGGAAGCACTTGGCCGCGATGAGGAAAGCTTTGACACATGGTGTGATGATATTGAGCGTTTAGTGAATGGCTATACAACGATTCATTATCGAGTGATGAAACTTGCGATGACACAAGATTTATTAGTAGCTAAAGATATTTTTGTGAAGTTAGAAGAACAAAATCTCCTTGAGTTCAAGATTAAGCAAGGATTACAAAAAAGTTTTGAAGCATGGTTAACATTACAGCATAAGAAAGAGGTTAAAGTATGAAACTATCTATTTGTACAATCTCGTTTCGGCACCATCTCCACTCCATTGACCAATTAGCCCAATTTGCAAAAAATCAAGGTTTTCAAGGAATCGAGCTCTGGGGTGTTCATGCAAAGAACTTGGCAGATGAACTTCATTATGGAGCAGATTGGCTAAGCTCCTACGGTTTAGAAACAAGTATGCTTAGTGATTATTTGCCATTAGAAGCACCAATTTCCGAGATGATGGCTGAAACAGAAAAGTTATCTGCCCTTGCTAGGCGCTGGGGAACAAATAAGATTCGCACATTTGTAGGAAAGAAGGGCAGCTCAGACACGAGTCGGAAAGAAAGGGAAGAACTTATTTTCAGACTAAGAATGCTCTGTGATTATCTTAAGTCAAAAGGGCAATATTTGCTTGTTGAAACGCATCCGAATACATTGACAGATAATCTACCATCGACGATGCAGTTACTCGAAGAAACGAATCACTCAAGCCTACGAGTGAACTTTGACGTTTTGCATATATGGGAATCAGGGATAAATCCTATTGTCGCTACAAAGCAACTTCGTCCTTATATCTCACATTTTCACTTTAAAAATATTGCCTCACGCACACAACTCGATGTTTTTGCTCCAAACAATGTTTATGCTGCAGCAGGGTCGAGAGAAGGGATGGTTCCATTGTTTGAAGGTGCCATTGATTATAATGAATTTCTAGCAGAGGTACTTTCAATCGTGGAGGTAGATGCATCATTGGAATGGTTCGGATCGAATGTGAAGAGCGTGTTAGCAAAAGATGTACAGGAGGTAAAGAAGGCGTTGCAGTTGGTGCAAGTTTAATATGTAAAAGCTAACTAACTGTTTTCGTAAAGGAAAGAGGCAGAGATTTAGTGAGAAAATCAGAAAAGTGCGAGAAATCAGGAATTGATTTCTCGCACTTTTTAAAGTTTTAACTAGTTTTGTCCATTTTCCCTCATCAGCAATAGAAGCTTTTACTAAAACGCCTTCAGCTTAGTGGATTTAATTATAACCAATTTACTTTTCCAAAGCGTACTCATCAAAGTGATTATATAAAAATACGATCAAAAAGTCTTTTTCTGAAAAGTGGGTCAAACTATTGATATATCAACATTTCCAACGTCTATAAATTGGTTATTATTGATAATTTGTCTATTATATGTCAATTTTGTGATTTTGAAGTTTTTTATTGTATTTATTTTATGTCTTGCATTGACTCACATCCCTCGAAAAAATAAAATGAGA
This sequence comes from Lysinibacillus sp. CNPSo 3705, assembly GCF_028674935.1. Taxonomy (NCBI): domain Bacteria; kingdom Bacillati; phylum Bacillota; class Bacilli; order Caryophanales; family Bacillaceae; genus Lysinibacillus; species Lysinibacillus sp. CNPSo 3705. The sequence continues at coordinate 51,404 of NZ_JAQZSD010000014.1, forward strand.
ACATTGGGAAATTTTCCTAATTAAAGGGCGCTTTTTTTCAGGGCTTGAAAAAGAAAATGCCCTCTTGCATGATACATGATTGTCAACTAGTAAATGACTCATCATCACATAAGCAGGGCTTCATTTAGGATTCTAATGCGAACCAAAAGACCAATCAAATATCAGAAAAAACGCATGCCATTGGTTCAATGAGGTATACATTGTGTATCTAAAAACAATAACAAGCCCTGTTAAATTTTGTTTATCATTATCAAATAGAAAGATATTGGAGGATTAAAATGAAAATATTATTTATAACATCCGCTCATAACAGCATGAGCCAACGTTTTTACGTTGAATTGACAGATAGAAAATATGAAGTGGATATTCATATCACCTCAACAATAGACGCAATGATTCAAGCAATAGAAGTTTCAAAACCTGATTTGATTATCTGTCCGTTCCTGAAGACTGCCATCCCAGAGGAAATTTGGAAGAAGTATGTATGTATTATTGTACACCCTGGTATTAAAGGGGATAGAGGACCTTCTTCTATTGATTGGGCGATCATGGGGCAGGAGAGAGAATGGGGAGTTACACTACTTCAAGCAGATCAGGAAATGGATGCAGGAGATATTTGGTCTACAAACAATTATTCGATGCGTGAAGTTAGTAAAAGCACGCTATACAGACATGAAGCAACACATGCAGCTGTAAAAGGATTACTTGATTTATTGGAGAAGTTTAAGGCATATCAAAAAGAAGAGTATTTTCCTGAACCATTAGATTATAATCATTCAAATGTGAAAGGTACACTTTTACCATCAATGAAACAATCTGACCGTAGCATTCATTGGCTTAGTGATAATTCTGAAACTATTGCAAGAAAAATTCGTGCTGCTGATAGTAACCCTGGAGTTCTCGATACTATATTCGGTGAAGAGTACTATTTATTCGGTTGTCATGTAGATGACAGAATAGTTGGGAATAGTGGGGAAATTCTTGGCTATCGTGATGATGCAGTATGTGTAGGAACGATTGATGGGAGTATTTGGATTAGTCACGTAAAGAAAAAAGGTGGGATAAAGTTACCAGCATCACTTGCTCTATCACATTTATTAAGGAATGTTCCTGAATTCCCTATTACCCCTTTTGACGATATTGAAGGAAGAACATACAGAGAAATCTACTATAAAGAAAAAAATCAAGTAGGGTACTTGCACTTTGATTTTTATAATGGCGCTATGCACACCTCACACTGTAAGAAACTTCAACAAGCCATTAAAGAAGCGAAAACAAAAAATAGTAAAGTATTAGTTTTAATGGGTGGACATGATTTTTGGTCTAATGGCATTCACTTAAATACTATTGAATATGCTGAAAATCAAGGGGATGAATCGTGGGAAAATATTAATGCGATTGATGATATGATTCTTGAAATTCTAAATACACCAGACAAAATTGTTATGACTGCTATGCAAGGAAATGCTGGTGCAGGAGGGGTCATACTAGGTCTTACAGGTGATTTTATTTTTGCAAGAGAAGGTGTTGTTTTAAATCCTCATTATAAAAAAATGGGGAACCTATATGGTTCAGAATATTGGACGTATTTATTACCAAAACGCTTGGGGAAAGAGTTAGCTTTTGAAATTACTGAAACATGTCCTGCCTTAAGTACATTAAAAGCAAAAGAAATCGGATTAATTGATGATTATTTTACAGGTAATGTCCAAGATTTTAATGAAAAAATACAAAAAGTTGCTGAATATTGGGCATCTTCGTCTCTTTATGATGAAATTATTGCAAATAAACAAGCAGAACGAGAAAGAGATGAAAAAGAAAAGCCATTAGCAGAATATCGCCATGAAGAATTAGAACAAATGAAGATTAACTTTTATGGAGAAGATAAAAGTTACCATATTGCCCGGAAAAAATTTGTCTATAAAATAGCTTGTGATCAGCCAAGCGTTCTTCTAAATGATAAAATAACGATTTCAAATAATTAGTGCTAATTCCCTTTCATCGGAATGGGGCGGACCAAACGCCTACACATAGAAGAGGGTTTGCCGTTTTGAATGATGAGATATAATTGATAGAAAATAAAGGGGAAGATACACGATGGGAATTATAGCCAGTTACTTATCGTTAAACAATGCTTTAGCGGATGAAATTGCTGAGTTAAATAATTTCCATATCGTCAAGCGACTTGAGGAGCTTATAGAAAATCATAGCTGTCCCGTAAATGAAATGGATAAATTATGGGACGGATTGCATTGTTTGCTAACAGGGATCTCTGCCTCACAGCCAATCGAGAACCACCCATTAAGCGAGGCCATTGTCGGCGTTCACGTGCTGGATACTGAAGAATTTGTCAGTGTCATTGGTTCTGAAGAGCTTCCCCGCATTTTAGAAGCTCTTCATTCTATGGATAGGACTGTCTTGCAGCAACAATTCAAGCCAACAATTTTTAGAGCCAAACAGATTTATCCAGATATTTGGGCGGACGATGAAGCCGTGGAGCTTTTCGCGGAACTTATAGCGGAACTCGATCAGTTAATCCATTTTTATCAACAAAGCCTTGCCCGGGGGCATGACATATTAATCAGCATTTATTAAAACCGCATCAATCTTAAACCGTACCCTGTCAAGAGATTTACTCGATAGGGTACATTTTGAGATACGAAGGGGTTTATTATATATCCTACCAAAGCGGTACAAGATGGGGGAAATTATGAAGGCAAATTTCTAAAGCAATATAAAAAGAAAACCCGAACTATTAGGAAACACTAAATACATTTCGTTATGTAGTTCGGGTTTTTCAACAGCTAAAAACTTTTTGTCCAGCCTCATTCAAATTTTTATCCTAAATAGCGATGATACAGTGTTTTCGCTTCCACAATATCTTTTGTTCCGTGGACTAAAACCCGCCCGTCTTTAAAAATAACCAAACGGTGATCATCGACACTATAAGATAATAGATAAGGGTTGCGCTGAACATTCCCGCCTTGCTGCAAAAAAACTTTTTCCAGTTTGGCTAAATCCTGTTCTTTTTTTGCGGAAGGCCGGATTTGAACAGAATCCCTTCCGCATAGTACAGCTGTTGTTGTTTGATTTTCAAATGATAGGTAGGGATATGTCCGATTGTTCCCACATGATAGGCAATCATCTTTTTTCATCTTATCCACTTTTATCGCACTATATTGGTTTTTCCAAAGATCAAAAGATAGTAACTTATTTCGCAATGCTGCTGTATCATCCACTAATATTTTTAAAGCTTCACTTATCTGATGGGCAGTAACCATTTGCGCGGCAGGACCGATGATTCCCGCGGTATCGCACGTTAAACCTCCGATAGGAACTGTTTCCAATAAACATGAAAAACAAGGGTTTTTTTCAGGAATGATCGTATATGTAATACCATAGCTCCCCACACAAGCGCCATAGATCCAGGGTACTGAGTATTTTTGCGAGACATCATTCATCATCATTCTTGTTTCAAAGTTATCGGTCGCATCAATCATGAGATCGACCTGTTTTGCCCATTCTTCCAGCTCAAACACTGACGCATCTGCTACTATTGCTTCGATCGTTACAGTTGAATTGATGGCCTCCAGGCGTTTTTTTGCTGCGATCGCTTTAGGCATTCTGTTTTTTGCATCATCTTCAGCGTATAGCTGTTGACGCTGCAGGTTTGACCATTCCACATAATCTCGGTCCACAATCGTCAGTTTACCTATTCCCGCGCGGACTAGTGCTTCTGCATTTGTTGTTCCCAGCGCTCCAGCTCCAACAATCAATGCATGTTTAGCTGAAATTTTTTGCTGTCCGGATTCCCCGATTGGTGCAAATAATTCCTGTCGTGAATAGCGATCATTCATCCAATACTCATCCCTTCCAAAGGACTGCTCGCTGTAGCATAGCGTTTCTTCGGAATTCTACCAGCTTCAAAGCCAAGGCGTCCGGCTTCAATAGCAAGTTTCATAGCTTTTGCCATCTTGACAGGGTCTTTTGCTGCAGATACAGCTGTGTTTAATAAAATTCCATCAGCACCCAGTTCCATTGCCATTGCTGCATCAGCAGGAGAGCCGATACCAGCATCGACAATAACTGGCACCGTTGCTTGTTCAATGATAAAACTTAAGTTAAGCGGGTTAATGATTCCCCGTCCGGAACCGATCGGTGAGGCTCCTGGCATTATGGCATGGCAGCCTAATTCCTGCAGCTTTCGGGCTAAAACAACATCATCTGATGTGTATGGAAGCACAATAAACCCTTCCTTTATTAATTCTTCTGTTGCTTTTAACGTTTCAACAGGGTCAGGAAGCAATGTTTTGTCACATCCAATAACCTCTACTTTAATCATATCGCAAAGGCCGGATGCTTTCGCAAGCTTTGCAATGCGGACGGCATCGACTGCGTTTTCGGCTCCTGCTGTATTTGGCAATAAAGTATATTTTTTACTATCAATCTTTTCTAAAAAATTTGGCTGGTTCGCTTCAAAGATATTCATTCTCCGAACAGCAAATGTCAGGACTTCTGACTCCGATTCAGCAACAGCTTGCTTTTGGATATCAAAATTAGGGTATTTTCCTGTTCCAAGCAGCAAATGGGATTGAAATGAATAAGGACCTATTTTTAACATAATTATCCGCCTCCAACAAAATGTACAATTTCAATACGGTCTCGGTCAGAGAGCAGGGTTTCCTGATGATCAACTTTGTTCAGGATCTCTCCATTTACCTCAATTACAACTACTTTATCTAGCAATTTGTAATATTCAAGCAGGTCCGAAACGTACACAATTTCCTCTGACAACTTCAAATTTTCTCCATTTAGTATCACTTCCAAGATTTGTCCTCCTAACTAACTGATATTTGAGATCGATCAATGCGAAACGCAGAAAGAAACTGTTCATCTTCCACTTGACCTGTAAGCAACTGGGCTGTGAGTTTGCCAGTAAGTGGGCTTAATAGAATTCCGTTTCGATAGTGTCCGGCAGCTACAAATAGCCCCTTAATAGTAGGATGCTCGCCAATATAGGGAATCCCATCAGCTGTCTGCGGCCTAATTCCTGCCCACACCCGTTCCCACGGGGCATCTTTCAGCTGGGGAATCAGCTTTACGGCTTGTTCAATCAAGGTAGCAATTCCTCCAGCTGTTACTTGTTTATTAAACGTATTTTCCACGACTGTGGCCCCAATGTAAATTTCGCCATTTCGCTTAGGAACAAAATAACAGCGTTTATCTGAAAAAATTGACCTGTGAACGATCGGCTTATTCGGCTTTACAGAAAAACATTCTCCTTTCACAGGATAAACGGTCAAGTTGATTCCCGTATTTTTCATTAAATCGGCAGCCCAGGCGCCGGTAGCGACAACGACCTGTTCACAATAGAAGGCTCCCGCTGGTGTGTTTACTCCTTTGACAACGCCGTTTTCATAAATAAAAGAAAGGACCTCTGTATTTTCGCGGATTTCTGTACCAAAATGCTCTGCAGCTTTTGCGAAGGCAAGTGATAATTTTGCAGGCTGCACATGGCCGTCATTTGGAAGGAACATCGCACCGGCAACAGTTGGTGCTAATGCAGGTTCCATTTCTCTTACTAGTGTTGCATCGAGCCATTGGATGCCGGAATCCCAGTTCTGCTGGAACAATACCTGACTTTTTAACGCTGTAGCTAATTCTTCCGTTTCTGCAATTTTTAACATGCCTTTATTCACAAATTCGATATCGATCCCCGTATATGTCAGTAATTCATTAGTGATGGAGGGGAACATCGCCTGGCTTTTTAATGCCAATTGGAAAAATGGACCGTCGTGTTCCATTTCCGCCTGTGCTGCCAGCATACCTGCTGCTGCACTGGAGGCTTCGTTGGCCAAAGTTCCTTTTTCAAGAATGACGACTTTTTTTCCTAGTTTAGAAAGTTGATAGGCAATGGAAGAGCCATTAATTCCTCCACCGATAATGGCAACATCAAATGTATTTTTCACTCATCACATCTCCATTTTAACTTCTTTTTGATAGACTTTTATTGCAGATAGAGGATCATCGGAGTTTAAAACGCCTGACATCACAGCAATACCGTCGGCCCCGCTGTTTATTACCTGTTTAGTATTTTCAGGAGCAATACCGCCGATTGCAATAACAGGAATATCTAGTGAACCAGTAAGTTTTTTTAATTCCTCTAAACCCCTTGGTTTCAATCCTGGCTTTGATTGGGTAGAAAAAATATGACCATATATCACATAGTCGGCTCCCAAGCGTTGAACCTTTTTTCCTTCTTCGACCGAGTGAATGGAACAGCCAACCGTCAATTGAGGAAAGTTGGCTTTAATCATAGATGCATTTAAACTATGATAGGCTAGTTGGACTCCTTCCGCACCTGTAATAACGGCAACATCCACCCGGTCATTAATGATTATTTTGGATAACGGAACGCCAACTCGGGAAAGCAGGTTGACAGCTTCATATAATTCTTTTGCCGTCATTTGTTTTTCACGCAAATGGATAGCGTCGGCATATGGATGGATGTCTGCTAAAATTTCACTTAGTTGTTCCATTGGCATTTTTCCATTAGAAATGAGATGAATCGCTTTTGATAATAGAGTAATGGGGGTCACCTCTTTAAGACTTACCCGCCTTCCAAATGTAGGATGCAAAAAAGCCACTTTCTTTTTGGTAAAGAAAGTGGCTGGAGATGAAAAGGACAGATTTCCGTATACCACTTCCCTACGCTGGTATTAACCAGGTCAGGTTCATAGAGTCCCGAAGTCACACTTCAATCTCAGCCTTTACAAAGGCACCCCTAGCGGATAAGTTATTTATTTTATTTAATTTATTTCCAATATTAGCACTATTCATGAAGATGTCAATCATTATGAATAGATTACTAGGGGTTCCATTTATTTGGCTGGGGGAAAAATGAATTTACAGAACGGGAGAATCAAGATGAGACGTCAATTCAGCAATTACTAAATTGCTATGAAGGTGATTTTTTAGCGGAGTAAGAATATTCATGGGCTATTCAAATAAGACTCCGCTTAAAGCAAAGAGTATTGTGCGCTTGAAGAGTATGTTGTAAGTATAAACTTTGTTAATTCGCTTTTGAAATATAATTGCTTACAAAAGTTGCTAGAGCTAGATGAATTCAATGAACAGTATATGTTTCTACTGTTAGAATTTTTAATTGAGCAAAATAAAAAACAGGATTGTTTAAAATGCTTTGAAACTATACAGGCAAAATTAGCTGAAGGTTTATCTGTTCCCAAAGATATAACGAATACTTGGTAACTATATAGATTTCTAGCAGTCTCAAATATTAATATTTAAAGATAAGGCTTAAATGATATCGGATAATCTTTAGTTTTCTTATACATTTCGATTATACAAGCTGCTAATTGTTGAATACCAAGTTCTATTTTCTTTTCTTCTACTTGTGAAATACTTAGTCGGATTGCTTTCTTAAATGCTGACTCATCACATTCTTATATAGTAGAATGTGAATTTTTTAAGACATTATCCATGTTATAAAAGGTTGAAACTATACACTAGTGTCGGTATAATCTAAAATATAAACGACAACGATGTATAGTTTTTTATGTGCGTTTTGTCACTCATTAAGGAGGTGGCTTATGGCTCCAAAAGTTAGTGAAGAATATAAAAAAGAACGAGAGAAAGAACTGATAGAAGCGGCTAAGAAGGTGTTTATCGAGAAAGGTTTTGTTCGCACAACTATGCAAGATATTATGGACGAAGCTGGAATATCCAGAGGTGCATTGTATAGCTATTTCGATAATATTAATCATGTCTTTATCGAAGTTTTAAAATATGATGACCAGAAAGACATTCAATATTTTGTGCCATCTGATGAAGGCCTACTTTGGCCACAAATAAAAAACTGGATTGAAGAACAGCAAATTTATATTGAGGCAATTGACCAAACATTGCTCTTTGCAAAGGCGGAATTCTTTTTATCATATAAATACGTAAATAATAAAGATAATTTCCCTTACATTTCTGAACGCTATAATCGAACTACTGAAGCAATAGAAGAAGTATTGAAAGAAGGAATGCGAAAAGGAGAATTTAGACCTCAACAATCTACTGATTCAATTGCGAGGTATATCCTATCATTTATTAACGGTTTAATGTTGGACACATTTCAACTGGGACATGAACAAACAAAAGTAAAGGATCAATTATCCGTCTTACTGTTTTCTTTAGAAAAATTAATCAATCCAAAATCCGAAACATACGAGGAGTGAATATTATGTTATTTGAATCATCTAGGGTGAAACTAAGAAAAATGACCAAGGAAGATACAGAACTATATCACAAGTGGAGAAATGATATGGAAGTTATGCATTCCACGAACCCATCTTTAGATGTTTATCCGATGGAAGAAACGAAAGATTTTGTAGATCATGTTATTTTGGGCACTCATGCAGGGAAAAGCTATATTATGGTTGAAAAAGGTAAGGAATCCCCAATTGGCATTGTTGCATTAATCAACATTGATTATAAAAATAGAAATGCTGAATGTATTATTGACATCGGTGAAAAGGAATATTGGGGAAAAGGATATGGTTCAGAGGGATTGAAATTACTACTGGATTATGCTTTTTACGAAATGAATCTCCATCGAGTTTACCTTAAAGTATTTTCATTTAATGATAAAGCTATTAGTTTGTACAACAAGATAGGGTTTATTCAGGAAGGAAGCAGTAGACAAAGTCTATTTAGAGATGGTACATGGTATGACATCATTCATATGGGTATTTTGCAAAATGAATACTTTGAGAAACAAGTGAGGAATGTGTGAAAATTATTCCACCGTAAAATAGAGGAACAGGAATGGAGTAACGTTGGAGCAACAAAAGGTCTAAAGTTTGCTATAAAAACATTATGCTAAGTAGTGAGTGAGTGAGCTAACATACAGCTCACTTCTTTTTGCTTTGCTAAAAAATATTGACATTACTATATTTCACCATTTCACCGAAAAATGTTTGAATGTTTATTCTTTATATCCCGAGCATTGGTAGATGCTTTCGAGTATGGTAAGTGAGAGCCAATGCAATACATTGTTTTAATTCAGCTACTGTATTTCATCATTCACAGCAATTCCAATTGCTCGATTTACGCCTGAATCTCTAAAATGGTTCCTGAATAGTGGGGGTTTTTCCAAAGAAGCACTGAAAATTGGCTGAGGGATTGTCCTTGGCATGTTTCTCATTGAAGGGCGGCTTTAATGGAGGAAATATTCTTTCCGTCGTTTCAATGGTTTCATCCGTCGCTCTGCCAATTCATCCGTCACTTCAGCGCGTTCATCCGTCGTTCGCGAATCTTTCCGTCGTTCCTCCGTTCTTTCCTTCGTTTCAATGGTTTCATCCGTCGCTCTGCCGATTCATCCGTCACTTCAGCACGTTCATCCGTCGTTCGCGAATCTTTCCGTCGTTTCGACCGTTCCTTCCTTCGTTTCAATGGTTTCATGCGTCGCTCTGCCAATTCATCCGTCACTTCAGCACGTTCTTCCGTCGTTCGCGAATCTTTCCGTCGTTTCGTCAGTTCCTTCCTTCGTTTCGATAGTTCCATCCGTCGCTCTGCCGATTCTTCCGTCACTTCGGCGGGTTCTTTCGTTCGCGATCATAGAAATGATCAAACTTTTTTAGAATGATTCAATAAAATATAGAAAGAGCATGTTTTGATTATTCCTTTTTTAAAACATGCTCTTTCTTTTTGCCTATCAAGGCATAGACTAATCTTTATTTTTAATTTATACAAACGATTTTCAATAAGTTATTGTGGAAATTTAAAATTAATCTTTCGCTCCTTTTTATCCCAAATAAGGTGGGCATTAAAAGTTTTTTCGCCTTTTTGAAATCCTTTTATCAAGTCTGTTTCACCAGCTGCCAAGAGTTTTTTCATATTCGATTGTGAAATAGTTTTTCTTAAAAGTTTCTTTGAAACCGAGAATTTACAATTTGCTGTTTTATAATTTGAACAACCGTAAAAAGTGCCATGATCTATGATTGATCCTTCGCAAAGGATACATTTCCCAACAACTGTTTTTCTTTTAGTATATTTTTTAGAATACGGATTATTTGCAGTGATTTTATCGACTGTATTTTGATTAAATGACCATTCCTTTTCACGCTTGTTAGCATCTGAAATCAATTTGTCAGCAAGCTTTTTTACTTGTTCCATAAATGCTTTAGGAGAAGCGTTGCCTTCACCTATTTCAGATAGTCGTTGCTCCCATTTGGCTGTCATGGAAGGGGACGTTAAGATACTTTCACCTAGTGCCTCAATGAGTAACATTCCTTTAGCCGTTGCGAATACTTGGTTTTTCTTAACTTCGATATAGTTTCGATCTTTTAATGTACCAATAATTCCAGCGCGTGTAGCTTCAGTACCTAATCCTTCCGTTTTCGATAGGACCTTTTCTAATTCCGCATCTTCTAAATGTTTACCCGCTGTTTTCATTACAGTAATCAAATTTCCTTCAGAATAACGATTTGGTGGCTGGGTTTCACCTTTTTTTACGTTCGCTTTCGCAACGATACCTTGCTCATTTTCATGTAATAGGGGGAGCAGTTCATCTTTGTCTGTAGGTGAGTTATCTTTAGAATGATAAATAACCTTACGCCAACCTTCTTCTATTAGCACTTTGCCCTTAGAGATGAACTCTGCACGTTTATCAACAAGTGAATGAATCGTTGTGTAAGAAAATATGGCATTGTTGTAATGTGCTGCAATGACTTGTCTTGCAATTAAATCATATATTTTTTCTTCTTCTGGACTTAGCATTGCTACGTCTGGTATTTGCTCGGTAACAATAATTGCATGGTGATCGGTTACTTTTTTTTCATTCACAAATCTTTTATTATTCATAATTGAACTTGTCGGTGGCGGAAGAAGACCTTTGTATTTATCAATTTTACTTAAATGCTCTAGTATCTTTGGTAGTGTTTTTGCTTCTTCATTCGTTAAAAATTGTGAATCAGATCTTGGATAGGAAACAACGCCCTTTAAATAAAGTTTTTGCAAAATATCCAGCGTATTTTGTGGTGACAATTTATAAGCTTTGTTTGCTGTAGCTTGTAATGCAGATAAGTTGAATAACAATGGGGGAGCATATTCCTTTGTTTCTCTTTTAATACTATTAATTTCTACATTTTTATTGAGACAGAAATTAGCAATCGCAATGGCTTGTCGTTCCTCTTGAACTCTTGAAATGTTATCTTTATGCCATTTTGCTTTTAACAATTTTCCATCGAAATCAAACTCTGTTTCTACTTCCCAAAATGGTTCTGATTTAAAATTTGCAATTTCATGCTCTCTTTTTACTATTAGTGCAAGTGTAGGTGTTTGTACACGACCAATTGAAAATACATCTTTCACGCCATTTCTTTTGAGGAGTACCGTGTATAATCTGGATGTGTTGATGCCAATTAGCCAGTCTGCACATGAACGACTTAGTGCTTCAAAATATATATCGCGTGTCTTCTCTTCTGGTAGTAAATTAGCAAACCCATTTTTTACAGCGTTTTCTGTTAAAGATGATATCCATAGACGTTTCATCGGTTTATTAACACCGCATACTCTTAAAATGGTGCGGATAATCAATTCACCTTCACGCCCAGCATCACCACCAATAATGATTTCTTGAATGTCTGATCTTTTTACTAAACTTTTGATTACATTAAATTGTTTATACTTTGACTTAGTCACTTTATATTCAAATCGATCTGGAATAATAGGTAATGTTTCTAATGTCCATTTTTTCCATGTAGAATTATATTCTTCCGGGGCTTTCAGTTCACATAAATGTCCAATCGCCCATGTGATAAGTGCTCCAGCTGGAAAGTAGGTGTTTGGCTTAACTTCGAAATAACCCGGTTTTTTTGTAAAAGAAAAGGGGGCAGCTAATTTTGCAGCCTGGTCTGGTTTTTCTGCAATTACTATCTTCATATGCACTTCTCCTATTAATAATAATTACAACTTTATGTTTAATAATTATAAATGAATTTTAAGGATAACGGTTATATTAATATTTGTGTCCATCTTTTATTAAGAACTCTAATTAGGTTGACTAATAATCTAGGCTTTTAGACATTTTAATAAGTTAAAATTACAAACCATGAAACAACACCGCCTAAAAACTATACTGAAAAAACAATATTACGAGTGATGGATGTGATAAAGTGATTGAAAATGAAGATAGTAACGAAATCATGGAGGCTATGTTTTAAGCGGTTATAGCATTGGTACCCCGTCTACTCGGGCAGAGACGATAAAGAAACTTATTACAGTCGGCTATATAGTTATGCGAAATAAAAATTTAGTGTGTAGGAGCTTGGTAAAAACTTGATAGAAACTTTTCCTGTAAGAGATTTATTTGATTTAGCGTTTACTGGTAGATTGGAAACCATTTTGAAAAGAGTAAGTTTACGAAGGAACAGTTCCTACATTTAATTGTTAATTTTACCGGCAATGCCGTTGAAACGATTAAAAATAGTGAAGATGTAACACTCAGTAAAGTTACACGAGCGAAAAAGAAATTTGAAGCAGTGGGGAAGTGCCCATTATGTGGTCATAGCGTGATTGGAGGCCAAAAAAGCTTGGGCTGTAATAACTGGAAAAGGGGCTGTAAATTTGTCATCTGGAAAAGCATAGAAGAGGGAGCCTACTAAAAATAATGGTGAAGAAATTGCTAGCTAATGGAACGGTATTGGTAAAAGGCTTAACAAGTAAAAAAGGGTCTAAATATGCTCAATTAACATATGAAAAATATCCAAACAACGAATATTTTAGTTAAAAGGTGGAATTTGAAAAATAAGGATTAAATTAAGAATTGACTTTTTTAAAAAATAGTTTTCTACGAAATGAAGGTTATTTTAACCTAATGAAATTAATCTGAACAAATATTATTCTTAGGAAATAATCAAGTGGACATAATAAAGATAGAAGAGAAATAATTTTTTTTAAAAAAACTGTAACGAATTAATAAAATTTTGGATATATGAATGATTAACTTTTTAAGTAGCTTGACTTATAGTTGGAAAAAATTATTAAAATGAAATTAAAGATAAAGTGATATCTTATATTTATCAACCAAACGACCGCTATTTGGAGTTTTTCAAGCTATTTGAAGTCATATATTTTTCATACTAATGAAAGGAGGTAAACTGTGAATAAAGATAATATATTTCAAGAATACGGAGATTTCGTTTTTAGATATTTATTGGCACTAACTAATAATCATCAAATTGCTGAAGAGTTAACGCAGGAGACGTTCTATCAAGCGATTAAGTCTATAAACAAATTTTATGATAATGGAACAGTGAAATTTTCTACATGGCTATGTTCTATTGCAAAAAATGTTTGGCTACAGGAACTGAATCATGATAAAAAAAGAAAGCAATTATTAGAGTCATTAAGTGATATGAAACCATTAACCTCCAACTTAGAAGAAGAATATTTTAGAAAAGAAGATAAAGTTAATTTTTTCAAGCAAGCTCATCAACTGAGTGATAAAAAGCGTGAAATACTTTACTTAAGGTTATTAGGTAATCTTTCTTTTAAGGAGATTGGTTCTATTGTTGGAGAAACTGATAATTGGGCAAGAGTTACATATTATCGTGCAAAAAAAGAATTAAGAGAGGGTGTAATAAAATATGAACCATGATATTTTTAAAGATTTAGTACCCAGTTATATAGAAAAATTGACTAGTGAAGAAACTACTAGACAGATGAAAAAACATATGAGCGAATGTGAAGAATGCAAAAAATATGTAATGGAAATGCAAGAAGGTTTTTTGGTAGAAAATACCCGTGAAATTAATAAGGGAAAGGAGAGTATTGATTATTTAAAAAAAGTGCGTTTCAAAAATAGGAGAAAAATTTTCGTGGTCGCAGGATCATTACTAGCTTTCTTTCTCATTATATCTGTGAGTTATTATTTTCTTTTTGTCCATATGTGGATAGCAGATGAGAATAATGTGCAAAAAAACATTCAACGACATGGAACAACAGTTACTTTGACATTCCAAACCAAAAGTAACAATCGTTATCTTTTAGCTATGGAGGATTCTAGAAATAATAAATATAAAGATGAAATTATTATTTATGAGAGTTGGAATATTCTAGCTGATAAGAAATGGAATTTTTTCTCTGAATTAGCGAAATCCCACAGGGACGGTGTTAACATCACATATACCTTCTTAGATGAAAATACTCTATTACTCAACAATGGTGAAGAAAAAGAATTATCCGATGAGGACAAGATAAAAATTCAATTTAAAAATAATACAGAGGAAATAAGATTAAAAGATTTATATAATTTAAATCACTAGCGTCGAATTAAAATAATTCAAATATATTGTTAAAAACTTAATTTTCTGCGATATCATCCGTGCATAAAAAAGTCTTTATCATGGTTTGGGAGGTAGTCAACCATCCGAATCCAAAATAAAGGACATAGAAAATGGATAAGTTTAAAAACATCATTTGAACAATGGTTTTCACCGATTCTTTACACAAATGGAGAAATTAGTTTACAAAGAAGCTTCATATCGCTTCATTTTTGAAAATTATTATTGTTTGCGTAGCTGAATGAAACCGAAAGTCTACGTACCATTAGTGACACGCTTTTATTAGACGACTACAAAAAGCAACGTTTTTAGAATCCATCAGTTTTCACAGTTAGATTGGCGATTAAACCAAGTGCCAACTGAGTTTTTTCAACATATTTATTAAAATAGATAACCAAAAAATTTTATTTTGTTAAATTAAGATTATCCACACTAATATTAAATATAGAGAAGAAGGCGATTCCTCATAGTGTACTGTGAGGAATTTGTAAGGTAAGATAAATCACTATCTAAATTTATTTATTTTTCTAATAATAATTAATGTTCAATAGTTCTGTTTTATAGCTATTAATAGCTCGTTTATCACCACTTTTACTTGATCGTAATAAATAATATAATTGCTATCTGGAAAATATTCTGATATTGTTCCTCTTATAACTTAATAAAATATTATTTTGTTGGTGCGAATGACTTGTTCGTTTGCTTAAAAGGGAAATCGGTGCAAATCCGGTGCTGTCCCGCAACTGTAATGGAGAGTCTATACAATATGTCACTGTAGCGAGCTATGGGAAGGCGTATAGATGATGAACCTAAGCCAGGAGACCTGCCAATAAAAGTCAACAAACTTACATAGAACCACGAGGATGGTTGTAGTGACTGGGAATCGACGCCCTTTATTTAACTATGACATCCTCTTGTAGATAAGGGGATTTTTTTTATGCCCTTTGCTTTAAGAGAGGAGAGCGTTTTGAAGAATCCAACAACAAGAAAAATTAACTTACTTTTAGTCGTATTAACGGGTGTCGTTCTAATATCTATGACGTTAGCGATCATGGTAGGCTCTGTGTCTATTACACCTAGTATTGTATGGCGCATTATTTTATCGCATATCCCGTTCAACCCACTTGGCATTACATTGGATTGGAGCCGTTCACAGGAAATCATCATATGGCAAATTCGTACTCCCCGCGTAGTACTTGCCATAATAGTCGGAGCGGGGCTTGCTATTTCGGGTGCTGCTATTCAAGCTTTAGTTCGTAATTCAATCGCGGACCCCTATATTTTGGGGGTATCTTCCGGTGCATCTGTCGGGGCTACATCTGTTATTTTACTTGGCACTTTTTCATTTTTAGGTATGTATGCGCTATCATTTGCTGCTTTTATAGGTGCGACAATTGCAGTACTGATTGTGTTTTTCTTAGCACGAGTTGGGGGACGAATTTCAGTTGTTCGATTATTATTAGCCGGAATTGCCGTGTCACTAGTTTTGTCAGCAATGACGAATTTTATGCTGATGATGACGAAGGAAGAGGGGGGCATAAAGGCAGTGATCTATTGGATGATGGGAAGTTTGGCCGGAGCGAAATGGGTGAATATAATGATTCCGTTCGTAGTTTTAACGATCGTCTACATAATTTTACGTCTACATGCACGCCATTTGAATTTACTTTTACTTGGCGAAGAATCTGCTGTTACGCTAGGGGTTAATTTAGAGAAATTTCGATTGCTACTAATTTTAGTAATTTCCCTATTAACAGGTGTCCTTGTTGCTGTAAGTGGTGCAATTGGCTTTATTGGCCTGATTATTCCACATATCGTACGTATGATTGTCGGCTCAAATTATAAGTTTGTACTGCCAGTTAGTGCATTAATTGGTGCGATATTTTTAATATGGGCTGATGCAGCTGCGCGCATTGTGATTGCACCTGAGGAAATGCCGATTGGAATTATAACGGCTTTATGCGGATGCCCATTCTTTATATGGATGTTGCGTAAGCAAATGTATTCTTTCGGGGAGGAGAATTAAATGGTATACGTTGCAAAAAACGTTACTTTTGCCGTGCAGCAGGTGAAAATATTAAACAATGTTTCTGTACATATTCAAGAACGCGAGTTTGTGGGCATAATTGGCCCTAATGGCAGTGGGAAATCGACCCTTTTAAAAAATATGTACCGTATGCTACAACCCCAAGAGGGAGAAGTATTTTTATTTAATGAAAATATTTACAAGCAATCTTCAAAGGTGGTAGCAAAGCAACTTGCCGTCGTAGGGCAGGAAACACCAGTACTATTTGAGTTCACTGTTAAAGATCTTGTGGCAATGGGACGTACACCGCATAAAAGGCTTTTGGAAGTAGATACAAAAGAAGACCTAGCTATTGTTGAGGAATCGATGCAGCAAGCAGGGGTACTGCATTTAAGTGAACGTACTTTTAGTTCCTTATCTGGTGGTGAGAAAAAACGGGTCGTTGTGGCAAGGGCATTGGCGCAACAGGCTAAGGTTATGGTATTAGATGAGCCAACGAATCATTTAGATATTCAGCATCAACTCCAGCTCATGGATTTAGTACGGGGCTTGCCGATTACGGTCATTGCAGCCTTGCATGATTTAAATATTGCAGCAACTTATTGCGATAAAATTTATGTTTTAAAGGACGGAGAAATTGCGGCATATGGAACTCCGTTTGATGTATTAACACCCTCATTGCTACAAAAGGTGTTTGGTGTACATGCGGAAGTTAGTGTACATCCTGTCACAAAAAAGCCGCATATTTTTTATATATCTGAGCAATTTTTATAGTTAGTTAAGAGTTTTAGATTTCTTTCTATAGATTATTTAGAAAAAAGGAGAAGTAGACATGAAGACATTAAAAAGCGTATGGCTTGTTCTTGCGATCGCAATGCTAAGTATGTTAACAGCTTGTGTTAGCGAGGAAAAACAGGAATCATTATCGAAAAGCGAACAAGTAGAACCAGCAAAAGCTGGTGCAACGGAAGTAACGATTGACAATAACGATACGACACAAGTCTATTCGGAAGCACCAAAAAAGGCAATTAGCTTAAATCAGCATGTGACAGAGATTATGCTAGCGTTAGGCTTAGAGGATTCAATGGTCGGAACAGCATATTTAGATGATGCGATTTATCCACCGTTACAAGCAGCGTATGAAAAAGTTCCAGTATTAGCTGAACAATACCCAACAAAGGAACAAGTGATTGATGCAGGAGCAGATTTTTTATATGCAGGCTGGAAAAGTGGGTTTAGTGAGAAAGGTGTCGGAACACCAGTAGAACTAGAAGCACTTGGCATCCACACTTATTTACATACATCTTCAAGCATTACAAATCCTAAGTTAGAGGATATTTTCGACGATATCCGCAATATCGCTAAGATATTCCATGTGGAAGAGCGTGGAGAAAAATTAATTAAGCAAATGACAAAAGATGTAGAGGACATTCGTACGAAGCTTCCGCAAGAGGAGGGTAATTTACGTATTCTTGTATTTGATAGTGGTGAGAAAGAAGTTTTCACAGCTGCACAAAACTTCATGAATGAACTTGTGACAGTAGCAGGTGGAAAAAATATATTCGGCGATGTTGAGTCTGGCTGGACAACCGTTTCAAAAGAAGATGTAGTTGAGCGCAACCCTGAAGTTATCGTTGTAATTGACTATGGTTCAACTACTGCTGAAGAAAAAATGAATTTCCTAAAAAATGATCCGGCACTAAAAGAAACGGAAGCGGTAGTAAACGGACGTTTCGTTATTTTACCACTATCAGCAGCATCTGAGGGTGTTCGTGCGGCTGAAGCAATTCGAATTTTGGCACAAGGATTTTATCCAGAAAGCTTTCAATAAAGAAGAAGAGCTAGCCATGTGCTAGCTTTTTTCATAGGAGGGTAAAAATGACTATAAATGCTTTTAGCCATAATATTCCTGAAAAAACATTTGCTAAGTTAAACAGAGAAGGTGAATTTACGCGTCTTGCTGTGAGCCCTGGCATTATCAACAAACATTATACACCAGCACAATTTCAAACAATCGCAGAGGTAGTCGGAGCGAGGGGTGCTATTAAATATTCTGCGTCCTACAGTATACTACTATCTATACCGACAATAGAATTAACGACGGCCAAAAGGAAGTTGGAAAAGGTGGGCTTATATATTGCCAAGCAAGGTCAGATTGTAGCTATGAAGGCTTGTGATTTTTGTGATGGCGATAAAATGGAGGCAGCACAGATTACAGAGGAGCTGTATCAGCAGCTGGAAGGCTTGGAAGTACCAAGCAGAATTTGCATTAATATGAATGGCTGTGCATCAGCTTGCTATAATGCCGTTTATGATGATATTGGGCTTGTATATCAGAAAGATAGCTTCGATGTATATTTAGGCGCTGTTCCAATGGGTAAACATGCACAGGCAGGGGAGTTATTTATGAAAAAAGTATCTGTACAGCATATCGAAAATCTTTTACAGGAAATAATAAGAGTCTATCAAGAACGTGCTTACCAAAAAGAACCATTTTATAAATTTTACAAGAGAACAAAAGATGCGGACTTTTGGCAAACGATAAAATGCTATGAAAATAGTTCCGCGGATTCTAGTAGAGTATGATGAGCAACATACAAACAATTCGTAAGTTGATTGAGAACGGCTAGCCGACGGAAAGGTATTGGGAAAATTTTAACGATTAAAAAATGGTCTAAATTCGGTGCTCTATTAAATGGTTCATCACCAAAAGTGGTGGATGACTTTTGTTAAAACTTCTACTATGTAAATAGTTGACCTTCGTTCCGACTGGGTGACTCCTCGTCTGTGCGAAAGCGTAGCGGCAGCAAATGTTTTGACTGTGCGAAAGCGTAGCGACAGCAACACCAAAAGCGGCTCATCGGACGCCCCCAGGAAGCTTTGCTCTGTGCGAAAGCGAAGCGACAGCAACAAATGTTTTCTGTAGCGAAAGCGAAGCGTCAGCAACAAATGTTTTCTGTAGCGAAAGCAAAGCGTCAGCAACAAATGTTTTCTGTAGCGAAAGCATAGCGTCAGCAACAAATGTTTTTTCTGTGCGAAAGCGAAGCGACAGCAACAAATGTTTTTTCTGTGCGAAAGCGAAGCGACAGCTACAAAGCGCCCAGTCGGAACGGAAATCAACCACACGTTTTGCTAATCATCCAATTAAATGTGAAAAATCCCAAATAAGGGGTATTTTAGCTAGAAGACGGAGTTTACTAATAATAAGGATAAAAATTACGAATTAAATAATATGAAGGTTATTTTAGCCTAATGTGTACTTCCGAAATGAAAGTAGGATAGCGTGTTCGATAGTGAACGTGCTATCCTATTTTTATGCGCAATGGATATTAAAGAAAATGACTATGTAAAGTCATTATTGATCGTTAGAAGATAAAACCTATAGTGAGAGGCGTAGCATAGTAGGTAGACAAAGTGACTATAAAAGGAGCTATGAGATGACTACTATTAAAGAAATTGGAAGCTTATGTATTACTGATAGCGATGGCTACATTATTAACCATTCAGACTGGGATAAAATCAACCTAATTTTTCATCCTGTGATCTACGATGTGGTTAAAACGTATTCCACTCACCTTCAAGATGACTTACATAGTGTATACATAAGAGGATCCATTCCAAAAGGGATAGGTATTGAAGGCGTAGCTGACTTAGACACACTAGCGGTTACAAAGCAAAACCCTAATAAACAACAGGTAAAGCGGTTAAAAGAAGTAGAACAACAATTAAATCAAAAACATACTTGTGTAGATGGTATTGAACTAAGTTTCTACTGTGTAGAAGATATTTTAAATACGTCATCTTTTTCAATCATTAGTTTCATACTCAAAACCCATGGCATATGTGTGTTTGGAGAAGACTTGATACCTCAATTACCAAGATATAGAGCTGACGAAGCTTTAGCAAATGACCACCTTATTCATTTACAAGGTCAAATTAAAAATGCCTGTAATGATCTTCAAGATAATTCTGATATGGAGGATATGAAAGATTGTTGCAAGTGGATTATGAAAATTTTAGTAAGAGCAGGACTTGCGCTTGTCATTACTAAAGCAAACACATATACAAGGGATTTATATCCTGCTTATAAATTATTTTCGGACTATTTCCCTGAAAAGGAAAACGACATGAAAAAAGCACTTGAATATGCCATAACACCCATAATAGATGCAAACCTATTGTTATCGTTTTTAAATGACTTTGGAATGTGGTTGGTTAGTGAAGCTGATAAATGGTTACAATTCTATAATCCTAATAGAGAATTAAACATGAAAATATTATCTAATGAATAACTTACGAAGTTCGAATTCATGTTAGTAGCTACAAATAAAATTTAGCTTTGTTGATTCCATATACAGAAAAAGGTAATCACATCTTAGTCATGTCTAAAATGAGATTACCTTTTATTTTTTAGCATTTTAGATTTTAGAGCAATCGTATAAAGCAAATTATTCGAGATGGATTGTTTTTCTACTTATGTTGCTCTCCAATTGAGCCCAATCAAATATTTTTATTTATTGATTTGTCTTTAAATTCTTTCCGATATATTGGATAATTTTGCGAAGTTCAGTAGATGATGGGCGTCCAAATGGGCTTGTTTGTTTTTGTTGATATAGCAGTTGTCCATTTTCATCAACAAGGAAATAAGCTGGCTCTCCATGCGTACCATGATCCTCATATGGAGCATTTTCTCCATGATAAAAAACATCATATGCTTTTAATGTTTTTAACGCCTTATCAGTTAAGACAGTAAAAGTAATGTTATGTTCATCAACCATTTTCTTTAAATTTTCTAACTGGTCCGTTGAGATTGTAATTAGGTGTACATTCTTGCCTTCGAAATAACTTTTGCTTTCTTCAAGCTCTTTTAAGTCATGAAGACAAACAGGGCACCATGATCCTCTGAAAAAGATAATGAGATGCCAACTTTTATGCTGGTTTTGATGAGATAAAAAAGAGAATTCTTCGCCATTAACTGCTGGAAGAGTAAAATCGGGGACTTTATCACCCAAATTAAATGTAGACATACTTATCCTCCTGAAAATTGTAAATTCTTATTGGGTTCTAGCTCATTTATATTCTTCCCATTTCTAAATTAGATATGTAAACTTAATCCCTAACTAAACTGAAAAAACGTTTCTTCCACGGATTCCAAGCTGTAAAATTTTTAATGTTCAGGCTTAGAAGAGTGAAAATGAACAATGTTATTTTGTCATTACTTAGCATACTTTATTTCAAAGCAAAATCACTTATTTACATAACTAAAAAGTGGTTTTACTTTTTTGTTGAACTTTTTGCACGCAATATGGCAAACTGAATAGAAGATAAATCTGAACATGATTCATATCTTTTACCTAAGGGCATAAGCGTCTTACGAATAAAATTATGTTTTGAGTTAAATACGACATGCCCCACCAGTACACATTTTAAATACTAAAGTCTGCACGTTAACATATAGGAGGTAGAAAATTGAGCAAAAAGAGATCAGTTGGGTTAGAGTTGCGTACATTGTCGCTCTTAATGAGAAGACAATTGGATCAAAGCCTAATGGAAAAAGATAACCTTACTGCCATGCATGGGTGGACGATAAGTTATCTTTACAAAAACCAAAATAAAGATGTCTTTCAAAAGGATTTTGAAAGAGACTTTTCTATACGTAAATCAACAGCATCTAGAATACTAAAGGCTATGGAAAATAACGGTTTGATTACAAGGCAATCTGTACCCTACGATTCAAGACTCAAAAAAATTGTCTTAACAGAAGATGCGCTGAAAATACATGACAGTATCATGACCCGTAGAGCGCTTCTTGAACAAAAATTGTTAACAGGTATCCCGGAAGAAAAACTTGATGTGTTTTTTGAAGTAATGGATGCTATGAAAGAAAATGTAGAATCTTGAAGAAGACGCTATTTTGGTGTTTTTATGACTATATAGTTAGCATGCTAACTAAATGAGGAGGACTGCAAATATGTTGAAAATATTTAAATACTTAAAGGCGAAAGAATGGACGCTAATTGTTGCTAGTATTGTGTTCATTGTAGGGCAAGTTTATTTAGATTTGAAGTTGCCAGATTATATGGCTAAAATTACGACTCTTGTGCAAACAGAGGGCAGTAAAACGAGCGAGATATGGACAACTGGAGGAAAGATGCTGTTATGTGCCCTTGGCAGTATGATATTGGCGGTCATTGTGGGCTATTTTGCGGCAAGGGTAGCAACGTCTCTTTCCAAGGAATTGAGAAAAGGCGTTTTTGATAAAACGCTATCTTTCTCTATGGAGGAGATTAATAGTTTCTCAATCGCAAGTCTCATTACTCGTTCTACTAATGATATAACGCAAATACAGCAAACGGTTGCAATGGGACTTCAAGTTATGATTAAGGCTCCTATCCTTGCAATATGGGCTATTTTGAAGATTACGGGGAAAAGTTGGGAGTGGTCAGCGGCAACAGGCGTGGCTGTCATTGTTCTACTTATTATGATAGGCAACCTGATTATCTTTGTGCTACCGAAATTTAAAATTGTTCAAAAACTGACAGATCATCTTAACCGGGTAACAAGAGAAGGTTTAACTGGTATTCGTGTTGTTCATGCCTATAACGCACAACAGTATCAAGGAGAAAAGTTTGAAAAAGTAAATAAGAATTTAACGGATACAAATCTTTTTGTGAACCGCCTTATGGCCCTTATGCAGCCAGGGATGGGTCTGATTATGTCAGGTTTAACGCTTTCTATCTACTGGATTGGAGCTTATTTGATTTCGAATGCAGGGGGGATGGATCGCATCGGGTTGTTTAGTGACATGGTCGTATTTTCATCATATGCAATGCAGGTAGTTATGGCATTTATGCTATTATCAATGACATTCATTTTGCTACCGAGAGCAGCAGTATCTGCAGCACGGGTGAATGAAGTACTAAATACACCACAGACAATTATGGATGGCGCATTGCAATCGTCACCAAAGGGAATCGAAGGTGAAATCGAACTGCGTAATGTTAGCTTTAAATATCCTAATGCAGAGGATTATGTGTTAAAAGATATTAGCTTTACAGCACATAAAGGCGAAACTGTCGCATTAATCGGTTCTACGGGGAGTGGTAAAAGTACACTGATTAATTTAATCCCAAGATTTTACGATGCTACGGAGGGAGAGGTAATAGTCGACGGAATCAATGTGAAAGAATATACACATGAAGCACTTTATAATAAGCTTGGTTACGTTTCTCAAAAGGCCGTATTATTTTCAGGTACGGTAAAATCTAATGTTGCCTATGGTGATAACGGTCAGACTTTATCAACTGATGAGGAAATTAAAAAAGCGGTGGAAATTGCCCAAGGGCAAGAGTTTGTGGAGAAAATGGACGGTGAATATGAAGCGGCAATCGCGCAAGGCGGAACAAATCTTTCAGGAGGACAGAAACAACGTCTTTCTATTGCAAGAGCAGTGAATAGAAATCCAGAAATCTTTATTTTTGATGATTCGTTCTCTGCCTTAGATTATAAAACAGACCGACAACTTCGTTCTACCTTGAAAAAAGAGACGAAAGGTGCAACCTCTTTAATTGTGGCACAGCGAATTGGAACGATTAAAGATGCTGATAAAATTATTGTTCTTGATGAAGGTAAAATCGTTGGTATGGGGAAACATAATGAATTATTGAAAACTTGTAACACTTATCAGGAAATCGCCTATTCGCAGCTATCGAAGGAGGAGTTGGAAAATGAGTAATACACAAACAAATAAGCCCCAAAAAGGTCCTGGCGGTCCAGGTCATATGATGGCTCCTGGAGAAAAGCCCAAGAATTTTAAAAAGCCTTGGGGAAAGTTGATTGCCTATTGTAAACCTTATTTACCAGCGATTATCTTTGCCATTGTATTGGCAGTTGCAGGAACAATTTTCACGATTATTGGGCCCAATATGCTGAGTGAGATCACCGATTTGATCCTAAAAGGTATGTCTGGTGAGATTGATATTACGGCTATCGGAAAAATTGGATTGTTACTTGCTATTTTGTATGGATTGAGCTTTATTTTTAATTATATTCAGGCGTTTATTATGGCTACTATTACGCAGCGAGTTTCCAAAAGGTTACGGACAGATATTGCGAACAAAATCGATAGATTACCGTTGAAATACTTTGACTCTACAACCTACGGAGATGTGTTAAGTCGTGTCACGAATGATGTAGATATGATTGGACAGTCTCTAAACCAAAGTATTGGTTCGTTAGTGACTGCGGGGGTTATGTTCTTTGGATCTTTGATTATGATGTTCTATATTAATGTTACGATGGCACTTTCTGCTATTGCTGCAACTGTCGTTGGATTTGTATTAATGACCTTTATTATTTCAAGATCCCGAAAATACTTTATACGTCAGCAGCAGGACCTTGGTAGAATAAATGGCCATATAGAAGAAATTTATTCTGGGCATAATGTCATGAAGGTGTATAACGCGGAAAAAGCGGCAACGCAAAAATTTAATGAAATTAATGAAAGTCTTTTTAATAGCGCTTGGCGAGCACAGTTTATGTCAGGCATGATGATGCCGCTCATGATCTTTATTGGAAATTTAGGCTATGTTGTTGTTTGTGTAGTAGGTGCAGCACTAACAATGAACGGTTCCATTACATTTGGTGTTATTGTTTCCTTTATGGTGTATATCCGCTTATTTACGCAGCCGTTGTCTCAGTTAGCACAGGCAGCTACAAGCTTGCAATCAACTGCCGCAGCAAGTGAACGTGTATTTGAGTTCTTACAAGAAGAGGAGCTAAAAGATGAAAGTGATAAGAAAGTCACTTTACATGCCAAAGATGTTAAAGGGAATGTGAAGTTTGAAAACGTTAAGTTCGGCTATACAAAAGAAAAGCTGGTTATTAAAGATTTCACTGCAAATATAAAAGCCGGTCAAAAAGTGGCAATTGTCGGACCTACTGGAGCTGGTAAAACAACGCTTGTAAATCTTCTCATGCGTTTTTATGAAGTAGATAGCGGGGAAATTATGATTGAGGACGTACCTACTAAATCCATTTCTCGTAAAAATGTTCACGACTTATTCTGCATGGTGCTGCAAGATACTTGGTTATTCGAAGGTACCATTAAGGAAAATATCATTTATAACAAAGATCATGTAACCGATGAAGAAGTAGTTGCAGCATGTAAGGCAGTAGGTTTACACCACTTTATTAGAACGCTGCCAAAAGGTTATGATACAGTTTTAAATGATCATACAAGTTTATCAGTAGGACAAAAACAGCTTATTACGATTGCAAGGGCAATGGTTAAAAAAGCACCTTTGCTTATCTTAGATGAAGCTACTAGCTCCGTTGACACTCGTACTGAAGCACTTATTCAACAAGCAATGGATAAATTGATGGTGGGCAGAACATCATTTGTCATTGCGCATAGACTTTCAACCATTAAAAACGCCGATTTAATTTTAGTGATGAAAGACGGAGATATTATTGAAAGTGGTAATCATGAAAAATTGCTTGCAGATAAAGGATTCTACGCGGAGCTATATAATAGTCAATTTGAAGATGCTTCGTAAAAATGAATGCATATATTCGCTTTTGGCTACTAGAGCATAGTAGCTTAAAAAGGTGGATTGTTTATAATAAAGATTGATGAAAATCACCTCGTTTTTTAGAGGTGATTTTTTTGTTGGATATTTATGTTAAAATCTATTTAACGTTTGTGAAGAACTGTAGGTAAACTACTGTGCAGGAAAGTTAAACAAGTTTGGTGATCAAAACAATAGAAAGTAACCACAAGGAGGGATTTAAAATGAAGAATAACTTAATTGAAAACATTCAATCCGTTTATTCTGACCTTTTCATTGAAGACTTTTATCCTAATGAAATTGGACAGAATAATGATGTGTTAATTGTCAACGATTCTTTGGTTTTTAGATTTCCAAAATATAAAAATGGCATCATTCAATTAAGGAGAGAGACGGATATTTTGAAATATATAAAGAGGATCGTTTCTACTCCTATTCCGTATCCCATCTATCATTCTTTAGAAGAGATAGAACCAGGTAAGGTCTTTACTGGCTATAAACTAATAGATGGTGTTCCTTTGTGGAATGAAAGTTTAACTGGGGTAGAGAGTATTGAATTGGTGAAAGGGCTGGCAAAACAACTTGTTTCTTTTCTTGTAGAACTACATTCTATTTCAGGAGAAAAAGCAAGTCGAGATTTGAAACTAAAGGTTCGTAATCCTAGTGAAGAGATGTATAAGCTGTACGATAAAATTCAAAATACATTATTTCCTTTTATCAGACAAGACGCTCAAAAGGAAATATCACAATCTTTTGAAACGTTCCTAAAAGGGAAAGCATTCTCAAATTTCGATATAACACTTATACACGGAGATTTCGGAGCGTCTAACATCTTGTGGAATCCAGAAACAAGTATGATTTCAGGGATAATAGATTTTGGTGGTTCTGGTATAGGTGATCCAGCGTATGACTTTGCTGGAATACTCTCTAGCTATGGTGAGGATTTTTTTGATATGTGTATTCACCAATATCCTAACGGTATTGAAATATCTGAGCGAGTTAAATTTTATAAAAGTACATTTGCTCTACAAGAAGCCTTGCACGGGATTGAGAATGACGATAGACAGGCTTTTGAAAGTGGAATAAAAGATTATAGATAGATTACTCGTTCAACGAAGGGTGCAAGAGTTTATAATTAACCTACGAAATCAAAGGCAATTTTTCTTATTGAGCTAACGGAGCGAGTTAGTTTAAAAGGTTTATTAGCTTTAATCATAAAAATAATAAGATAACAGATGCCGTATGTAGAAAAAATTAATTTTTCATTTATCTTAATTGGAAAAGAGGTTTTGAATCAATGAATAGCAATATTATTTAAGCAATAGTATTGTTAGCGCTGGGTTTATTTCTTAAGCCAATAATGGCGATTGGGGCTGAATGAAAAGTTGTTTTGGTTGCATTGGCAAGGTGAAACTGTGTTTTCATTAAGTCCATTCTTAGTTCGGATTATTCTGGCAGTAATTGGGATTATCATGCTTATTATCGGCGGTAAGCAAGCTACAAAGTTATTTCACAATTAGGACAATCGATTTTTCACTAACAGTGCAGGAAAGTAGAAAAAGGAATGAAAACGATGGTCAGGATTATATTCCTAGAGGCTTTTATTTAATTCAAGAGGAAACAGCTTATGAAATATTCAAAGGGTCTATCATTATCAACAGCAAGGATTTAATCAATTCAAACCACCATTCAGACAGTAGTAGATTAAATGGTTGTTGTGGTCTTGACGGCTGTGTTGGAATGAATAGGGTTTGCTTGCAGGATCACGAAATAGGTACAGAATACTCTGATTGTTGGAGGTTTCATAAAGTTGTATTAAATCCAGAGCTAGTACAACTTATTTAAGATTTACATTTATACCTTATGTAGGCCTAAATGCAAAGCAGATCCGGACACAATTATACCGAGGAATAATTGCCGAGCGACAAGCTAAAGGTTGTGAAGTCATCATGCTAACGAGCATATACTTTAATAACAAAGATCGAAGGCGCCTGCAATGATTCTGGTGCTCCATTTTTAGTAGATGAAAAGATGGAGGCGAAAAATTGAATGTCCAATGATAACGAAGTTTTAGAGAATAAAGAAAAACGAAATGATTTAAAAGTGAAAGAAGAAAGGAAAGAAGGAGAACCAACTCCAGCCTTTAAAGGGGCTTCATGGGCAGCGTTATTAGTAGGTGTTGCGTCTTATCTTATAGGATTGTTTAACGCAACTATGCAATTGAATGAAAAAGGATTTTACTTTGCGGTTTTAGTATTCGGACTCTATTCGGCGATATCTTTACAAAAAGCAGTTAGAGATAAAGATGAGGGAATACCAGTTACGAATATTTATTATGGTCTTAGTTGGTTCGCCCTTATTGCATCTATAGCATTAATGGCCATCGGTTTATACAATGCAGGAAGTATTATTTTAAGCGAAAAAGGATTTTTTAGTATGGCATTTGTTCTTAGTTTATTTGCAGCTATAACAGTTCAAAAGAATATAAGAGATACACAAAGAGCTAGAGAAAAAGCATGAGTTAAGTTCAAACCTTACTATGCTGTATGGGATTTTCCATGGCTCTTTGATGGCAAATTACGACTAAACAAAACAAATATTAGAACAAGCTGCCAAAAACATAGGCAGCTTTTCTTATTGAAAAGCAGGATTGTTAAAAAAGGTAAGCGAACTTATTAAGTTAGTGAACTAAATCGTCTAAAGAGGATTGAGAAATGGAAAAAATAAATGAAATCATAGATTTACTCATGAATAAAGGTTTGATCAAAAATGATTGTTTAGAAGTAAAGAGGTTAAAAAGTGGTACGACGGATGGCATTATCTATACGATCCTAAATAAAAATATGCCAACCTTTGTGATAAAGATAGATCAACCTAAAATAATATCCGCCACAGAGGAATTCCTGCTTGCCTATACAAAGGTGAAGTTGTTGCCAGATGTTCATTACACGGATCATAAGAAAGAATTTATTGTGTACTCTTATATACCCGGAGAAACTCACTATCATCGAGGAACTAAATTAGAATGGATGAAAATTTTAACCCAAGAGTAATTCAATCATTATGAAAAGGTGGATACAGTCATTCCTTGGGGAAGAGTAAATGGGATTCATCGAAGCTCCTGGTCAGACTTTAATCAAAGTAGTTTTGAGTCAGCCAAAATGAATATAGGAAAGCTCTTACCAAACGAGGACCATAATAGAGTAGAGTTGCTGTTAAATACATTAAAAACGTATCACCATCAAGAAGAGAAGTATTACATTCACGGAGATACAGGTGTTCATAATTTTGTATATGCTTGTAATCAGTTAAAAGGCGTAATTGACCCATCACCTTTAATCGGTCCTAAAATTTACGATTTTACCTATGCATTTTGTTCTTCACCAGATAGTCTAGATTTACATACACTTTTTTCATCGTTTTCCTTGTGGAACGGAAATGCATCCTTTTCGAAGGAACAACTTTTGAATGAAGTTGTTTTTCAATTATATACACGTATTGGCGTGTGTATTAAAGTCCATCCTCACGATCTTAATGGCTATATGGAAGCTTGGGAGGAATGGAGGAAGTTCTTACAGTGACAAATGCTTGTGAAATGTGGGGAAAATTAAAAAAGAAATGCCAACGTTTTGAAGAAACATTATTCAAAACGTTGGCTTTTTATGTACTGTGAAATCAAAAGTTTAGAGTGGTTTTCAATGAAATGAATTAATTTGTTATTTAATACCTTGTTAAAAATTGGTGTTAATGATAAGATGTGAATATAATATATGAATATTCATATAAATAATTCATAAAGGAGGGAATCATCTATGGCAAGGGGGAAGAAAGTTTTTTCAGAAGAAGATAAAACTCTGATTAAAAGTAAATTGAAAGATGAGTGTATGGTATTTTGGATTTCTCAGGGTTATAAAGAAACAAGCATTGGCGCGTTGTGTAAGAAAGCAGAAATATCAACAGGTACTTTTTATAATTTATATTCCAGTAAGGAAGAACTTTTTTTTGAAGTTCTGTATGACGTTCAAGAAACTATATATGGAAATTTCATTGAGCGAATTGAACAATGCCCTGAAAAGTCCGGCTTTGAAACAGCAATAATCCAGCTTTACTATGAATACGAAAGCAAACCATTTCTTTATGATGTGAAAACGACTGATTTCACATCGTTTTATAATAAACTTTCGGAGGAAATGAAAGAAAAACTAATGTTTAATAGTAGTGAACTTTTCCGTACAGCAATCAAACGAGCAAATCTTACATTGAAGGTACCAGAAACTTTAGCCTTTTCGACCTTCACCGTCCTTCTTTCAAGCATTGCGAGTAAAGAAGGAATTTTAAAAAACTGTGATCATTTAGCCGCATTTCAATTTATGACTAAGCAATTGGTCGCAAGCATCTTTGAATAGAAGCTCTATTCTATTAAATAGGAGGAAATATCAATGAGTTTATTTTGGAGTATTATAGACTTTCTAAAAGAAACAGCACCGTTCTTTATCGCAATGAATATCATTTTAGCAATCTTCCTACTAATCTTAGGGTTAGTTTTAATGTCTAAAAACAATAGAGAACAGAAGGCGAAAAAGATTGCCGGAATGGTGTGTTTATCATTTTCCATGTTGGCTTTTTTGGGTGCAATGTCCAA
Organism: Lysinibacillus sp. CNPSo 3705; assembly: GCF_028674935.1. Classification (NCBI taxonomy): domain Bacteria; kingdom Bacillati; phylum Bacillota; class Bacilli; order Caryophanales; family Bacillaceae; genus Lysinibacillus; species Lysinibacillus sp. CNPSo 3705. The sequence continues at coordinate 81,992 of NZ_JAQZSD010000014.1, forward strand.
TGCATTTTTTTCTTTTTTCGTATTTTAACACTAGGGGGAGAAGAGGATGTTAGACAAACTACAAAATATCATGGATACGGCATGTAAATGGGGAAATAAAAATCTGGGAACCTCTATTCAATTCCCTAAACCAACAAAAAAATCCATCGTAGCCAGTGTTTTTTCAAGTGGAATTATTAGTAGTGTAATGACCATCTATGGACTTCTTTTTATGAATATATGGGTTTTGCTATTTGGTGGACTTGGCATAATAAGCAGTGTTTTCATATATCGGCAAAGTGAAAAAAACGAATATTAACTAAAAGCGGAGAGGGATCTATTTTGATTGAGTACTGTCAAAATGGATTCTTCTTTTTTAGATAAACAAATGCTATTTTTGTTTGCAAATAAATAAACTTATTATATATTGTTTATTGAATGATGAACAAGGAGAGGACTTGTTTATGAGTTTAACCGATTTAACTATAGATGAATTATCGAGGGGATATGTAAATACAGGTGATGCATATGAGTGTGTATTTTGTAAAGAAAAATTTGATGCCGAAGAAGTATTCAAAATAGATGATCGTTTTTTTACGGCTAAAAAAGCAATGAAACGCCATATTGAGAATGAACATATCTCTGTGTTTGAAGCATTACTTCAATTAGATAAGAAGGATACAGGGCTATCAGATATCCAAACCGAATTGCTTAAGCTATTTGCAACAGGGGCGCCAGATAAAGAAATTGTTAATAGCACTTCTGCAAATAGCATTTCAACCATTCGACAGCATCGATTTAAATTGAAAGAAAAAGAAAGACAAGCAAAAGTTTTTCTAGCAATTATGCAAGCTTTAGAAACAACAAAAGTTTACGAACCAATTCATAAGGGGGCAACACAGGTGGATGAACGTTATGCGATTACTGTAGATGAGAAAGAAAAAGTACTAGCGACGTATTTTAAAAATGGCTTAGATGGATCAATTGAAAGTTTTCCAAGTAAAGAAAAACGAAAAATTATTTTACTGCAATACATTGTAACGAAGTTTGAGGTAGGGCGTAAATATAACGAAAAAGAAATAAATTCAATTTTAAAGCCTATTTATAGTGATTACGTATCAATAAGAGGATACTTAATTGAATATGGTTTCTTAGATCGAAGTGATGATTGCACAACGTATTGGGTGAAAGAAGTTTAAATTGGAGGGGGTCGATACTTTTTATCACCCTAATATCCCCATAAATCTCATTAGTTGTTACTTATTTCTGTTTTAACTATACTTACGGTGTAGTCATAGAGAAGGGGTGATTGGATGAGTAAGAACTTTATAATATTTGGAGCAAGCCAAGGATTAGGTGATGCATTTGTAAAGGGGTTACCTACAAAAGGGGATACAGTATGGGTGGTGTCTCGAACACGACCGAGTAGTCTAGATATAAATGATGGCGTCATTCGTAAATGGCTGGCTATTGATTTATCTAGTCAACAACATATTCCTACTTTAAAAGAAGCTTTACAAGGCATTGCTATGGATGTATTGATTTACAATGTTGGAGTATGGGAAAAGCGTGGTTTTGAAGATGACTATACGTTTGATAAAGATGAAGTTGGGGATATTGCAAACTTAATTAATATTAATTTAACTTCCACAATTACATATATTCAGGCTCTATTACCTAATGTAAGACAGGCGGAAAACGGAAAAATAATTTTAATAGGATCGACAGCAGGCTTGGATCATACGAATAATAAACAAGTTTCCTTTGTGACATCTAAATTTGGCTTACGAGGCATTACAAATGCTTTACGCGAGCATGTGAGAGAAGATAAGATCACTGTAACGTGTATTAATCTAGGAGAACTGGCTGCCGAAGTACCTTTTGAAGAAGGGGCCGAAAAAGCAATTAAATTGTATGAAGGTACACGTATTCCTGTACAAGATATTGTAGCCATTGTCCAATGTGTGATTAATTTATCACCAGTTTCATGTGTGAAGGAAATAAATATTCCTGCTATTACAGATATGAATGTATAATTTGGGTGAAAAACGGCTCGCATGTTGAACGATTCTGTTCATTGTGTGAGTCGTTATTATTATAATTTATTACCCATTTCGATTCATTCGGAGTTCGTCTGTTCTAATTGAGTCCAGAATGATAGATACACATTTGATTGTAAATGAGTTCGAGCAAAATCCTACTACAATAACAGCTTGCTAACCCCTTTGTTGTTTGTACTATAACATTCTAGCGTGTGGTGAATATTCTAATAAAATTAACCCGATTAGATATCACTTTTTTCTGGAATTAGAACTTCTAACTCCAGAATATTACTATTAGTAAAAATCCCGCTTGAGAGCTCCATTGCATATATAGGGGCATTTTTCTTGTCGATAATGGATAATATTTGTTCCCCAAATTCATCATCATTTTCACCAATCATAAATATAGAACTATATTTACCTTCATTCATAATGAAATCAGTTTTATGTTCTGTTTTTATACATATATGA
>NZ_JAQZSD010000131.1:0-3694 GCF_028674935.1 Lysinibacillus sp. CNPSo 3705
CATTTAACATATTGATAATGATTATCATTATCAATATATATATTATCTCGAACACGCAGAATAAAAAGGGGTATTTTTAATATCCCTTTTTATTTACAAAGTGTTGATAATGATTATCAATTAAAAAGGGGGTTCTACTATCAAAAAGTTATTTTTAGTTTCAATGCTAGTAGCATTATTGTCAATTTTAGTTACACCAAATTTATATGCATCTGCTGCACTTGCAGATGGGAAGTACACAATCAATTATCAAGTGAATAAACCAAATTCTTCATCTGCTTCAATGGCAAATGATTATTTTTTGAAGCCCGGGACAATTATCGTTAAAAATGGCACTCCGGTAATACAGCTGAAGATGAAAAATAGTTCGTGGATGACGAAATTTGAGTCTAGTACAGGTGGTAATAAAGTTATTAGCGAAAATAAGGCTGAGGATACACGTATTGTCCAATTTGCACTTCCATCTTATAAATCACCGACTGCTGTTACTATGAAGGTGGATATTGATGACTTAAATTATCATCATGAATACACTGTAGATTTTGTATGGGATGCGGCGTCATTGAAAAATGAAGATGGTAGTGCAGTGGTAGCCACAAAAGTACAAAGTAATAATAACACGGCTATAAAAACTGGTGAAACAAGTTCTTCAACAGTTAAAGAAAAAGTAACAAATCCTTCGTCAGTTAATGAAAAAGTAGCAAATCCTCAAACAAATGATAATTTTCCACTTGGTATGCTTTTATTGTTCGGTGTTAGTGGATTTATATTACTATTATTAAAAAATGCATGAAGGAAGAAGAAATCATTTAAAATATTTTGAAAGCACCCTCATCCACTACACCTTGGTAGAGGCAGGGTGTTTTTTTTAGGAGTGGATGGACATAAAGAAGATAAAAGATATGAAAGTATATAATAGAATGTTACATATTATAGGGCTATGTAGTATTATTATCATTCTTTCGGCATGCAGTAATTCAATTAGAGAAGATGAAAATAATGTAGAAGAAAAAAATAATGAACGCCATTTAGCCATACAAGATGAAAATCGAATTATTCCAACGACAGTTGCAGCTAGTCAAATTATAGATGCGCTGAATTTAGATGCTATTGCTATTCCTACGACTTTATATGATTTGCCAAAACGATTTGAGGGTTTACCCGAAATCGGTAATCCGATGTCACCAGATATGGAAATTGTAAAATCCTTGAATCCAACAGAAGTTTTTTCAGTGACAACATTGGAGGCAGATTTAAAAAAGATATTCCAGGAAGTAGGTATTCATGCATCGTTTATTAATTTGCAGAGTATTGATAATATGAAAGCTGCCATTGTAGAAATTGGTAAAAAATATGATCGTACTGCTGAGGCTACTAAGCTAGTGTCGGAGCTTGAAGGAAAAATTGCAGCCGTTCGATTGAAAGCGGAATTAAATGAATCACCTAAAGTTTTAATTTTACTAGGTATTCCAGGTAGCTATTTGGTAGCAACAGAAAATTCGTATATTGGAGACTTAGTGAGAATGGCTGGAGGTCAAAACGTGATGAACGGGCAAGAGCCTGAATATTTACCGTCTAATACAGAATTTTTACAACAAAGCAATCCAGATATTATTATTCGACTGTCACATGGGATGCCTGAACAAGTTGTGGAAATGTTTAATGAGGAATTTATTACGAATGATATTTGGAAGCATTTTGACGCAGTGAAAAATGGACGTGTGTATGATTTAAAGGAGCCGCTATTTGGAACAACAGCAACGCTTGCAGTACCTCAAGCACTAGAAGAACTTATTAACATTATGTATCCATAATGAGAAATGTAGAGGACCCAGATGAATAAAATAATAAGTAGTTTTATAGTTGTAAGTATATTACTTTTAGTAGTTATTATATATTCTGCTATTACAGGCTCGGTTAAAATGGATATGATGGAATTTATGAGGGCTTTTTTGGGTGAAGAAAATCAAAATTACACAGTTATTAAAGATTTACGGTTTCCAAGGATTATAGTCGCTTTATTTGCAGGGGCAGCTTTATCAGTTGCCGGCGTATTATTGCAGGCAGTCATGCGTAACCCATTAGCCGATGCAGGTGTAATTGGAATTTCAGCAGGGGCATCATTTGTACAATTACTTGTCATTACATTATTTCCAATGATGTTTTTCTATACGCCGCTATTGGCTTTTTTTGGGGGAGCATTTGCTTGTTTTTTAGTATTTATGTTGTCATGGAAGTCAGGCTTAAATCCTTTGAAAATTATTTTAGTAGGTATTGCTATTAATGCGATGTTTACTGGTTTAACAGAAGCATTTGTTACGATATGTAGCTATATGAATGTTATGGTTGGTGGTGTAGGGGGCTCTAATTTGTCAATGCGTACTTGGAGTGATGTTAGTTTAATATCAATTTATGGTGTGATTGGTTTACTAGCTTCCCTACTACTAGCTTCTTCGTGCAATTTATTGACCTTGCAAGACAAAACGGCAAAGAGTTTAGGCTTTAATGTAACACGTGCACGACTGATTATTGCAGCAATAGCGGTATTACTTGCGGCCATTTCAACTGCTACAGCAGGAGTTATTGCATTTGTCGGGTTATTAATTCCGCATATTTCAAGAAGGTTAGTAGGTTCAGACCATAAATGGTTGATTCCGTTTTCAGCATTAACTGGCGCCTTGCTGATTTTGACTGCGGATACGTTAGGTAGAATATTAGTTTCGCCTTTAGAAATTCCAGCATCAACAATAATGGCTATAATTGGTGGACCGTTCTTAATTTTCTTAATTCGAAAAGATAAGTAAAGAGAGGTGAGTGCTTTGAACGTTTCTCAAATAAAACTATCTTATGATCAGCAGCAAAATCATTTAGATGGGGTTACGACAAGTATTGAAAAGGGGGAAATCACGACGATTATTGGTCCAAATAGTTGTGGTAAATCCACATTATTATTTCACGTAATAATACGCCACAACAGGGGTCAGTAACGTTAGAACAGAAAGATCTAATGGCATACAAGGCAAAGGAATTTGCGAAAAAACTAGTTGCTTATGGACGGGTACCACATCAACAATTGATGAAAAAAATGTTGAAGAAGATGAGGCGGCAGTAAATTGGGCACTTACAGCTACAAATTTAATACAGAAACGTACGTGTAAATTGGATGCATTATCGGGTGGCGAACGTCAGCGTGTTTGGATTGCCATGGCACTTGCTCAAAAATCGTCCATTCTTTGTTTAGATGAGCCAACAACATATTTAGATATTTTTTATCAAATCGAATTATTGGAGTTAGTGAAGAAATTGAACAAAGAAAATGCTTTAACAATTGTTATGGTATTGCACGATATTAATCAAGCAATTAAATATAGTGATCGTATCATTTTGATGAAAGACGGTAAAATAATATGTGAAGGCGCACCTACAGAAACAGTAACAAAGGAACGTATGAACGAAGTATATGGAGTGGAAGTCATTATTCAGACGCATGAAAGTGTTGGTATATGATTCCTGTAAGGATTTAAGGAATTTGGGGCATATTTGAAAATGTCGTTAGCTTTAATCAAGTTAAATTATTAGTAGATAATTGACATGAAAAATTCGCGTGACAAATTTTAACTTTCTTGACAATAATAATGGGTGAGTTATAATAAGTGAGAATGAGAATCATAATCAATTAAAGAGAGTTGTATAC
>NZ_JAQZSD010000132.1:0-3660 GCF_028674935.1 Lysinibacillus sp. CNPSo 3705
AGAAATATTTGTTGAATGAGAATAATTTAATATTAACTATTAAAAGCTTGGGAGAAAAATTAATCGTATTTGTTTAAGCTTTTTGATTTAGTAATTTACCCTGAGCTTACTATTTAAAAGTATGTGAAATAAATACAAATCGAGAATGTAAGTCGTAAGGGGGAGAAAATTAGGATGGACAGCGTTCTTATATCGCTGCCCATCCTGATTTCATTTATATAAAATAGTAGTATGGTGGTGTATGAATGGGTAGAGGAGATTCTCTTTTACTAGATTCTTATTTTGATATCAAAATAGCTTGACTTAGTTTTGTAATTTTAGAGTCTATATCCGAAAAATTTTCGGTGCTGTGTGCTTCTTTAACTAAATTCGCCAATTCGATATGTTGCTTATTTTGTTGATCAAATGGAGGGAGATTCATGTGCTTGAAAATATTCCCTACTTGAATACTAATGCTGTGTGATTCCACGAATTCTTTTACGATTTCAGAATTAAGTAGCCCACATAAATAATACGCTGGAAGTTCACTATGAAAATCTACATAGTAAACCTTATGGTCAGGTACATATACTGTATTATTTACCTTCGATGTATCATTATGAGTTGCAACAGCTGAAATAAAATTTTTAGATTGCTCTGCCCATAGAACTTTATAAGGCGCAAAAGTATAAGTTCCAACATTATATACTGCGTAAATTGGTCGATTTTTTAAGTATAATTTCCAAGTTGACCGTTCTTTTAACAGATAAGAGTAATCTTGGAAATATCGCCTAGTTTTATTTAATTTTTTATTGAGAAGTAAGTCAGATTCTTCAAAATGTTCTTTTTGTATTCCTTTGTTTGGTACAAAAACATATAGTTCTTCTTTTGGATTAAATTTGTATTTCTTGAAATCACCAGCGCCTTTTATTAATGGATATAAAAAATCTTGTTCAACCCAATATCTTTTTTTACTACCAATGTCTTTCTTACCCGCCTCAGGTCTAGTCTCAATTTGTACTAAACCGCTATCTATATTTTTGTCTATTATTTTAACAAAATAAATACCATTTAAATCGGCAGTAATCCCTTTTCTACCATTAACCCAATCACTTTGACCAGTAATTGAGTTAATAAGATTAAATCTACCTGGTGGTAAGATAGCCCAAGGAGATTTCCTATGAGTAACTGGATTAGCCTCCATTTTCATCATCTCAAGTTGGTTATTAATATCTTTCAGACTGCTGTTGAATGGAATAGTTCTAGAATATCCCCTTTTGGCAGTCCAAACATTATAATCAACTGGATAATTCAATAACTTTGATTTTGACTTTTCAAAAACTACTACTGCCGTTTTGTTAGTTGCATCCGCAAAAGGTTTTAAGCTTTTGAAATCTTCTACAACAATTGGTATTAAATTATATTCTTCATTAATTTTAAATCCTCTAAAACCTTCAGAAGAAGGAGCTTGGAAGTGTGTTTGTGTAATTACAAAAACCATTTTTCCTTCGTTTTTTAACCATTTATCCGATACCGTATAGGTAATCATCCCTGAAATATCTAATTCATTTCCACCATGGTAAGGGGTACTAGAGAAAATTTCATATTGTAAGCAAGTCGGTTTTACCCGTTGTCGATATAGTTCAGGCAAATTTGACCATCTAACCCAAGGTGGGTTTCCGACGATATAATCGAATTCTCCAGCAGTTGCAGACCAGAAGAAATTTCTAATTATTTTAAACCAGATTCCGTTCCAATTCTTCTTGTGTAAATTTAAAACTCGATTATAAGTCTTTTCTAAAGGTTCATCCCATTGTTCTAGCTCACTTATAGAAATAATTCCAAAGTTAATTAATTGATTTTTTACATGGATGTACTCGTTATCGGAATTAACCATTGTCCCCATTATTTCAAAAATTGCGTCTAACCTATTTCTGTCTAGTGCTAATGTATTTGGGATCTCAATAGTTAGATCGGCTATGTGACTACCAATAGTATATTCAATTATATTATCCTCTGAAATTTCATTAATACTAGGTGAGTATACTGAATCTGCTAGTAGAATAGGAATTTGAATTTCAAAGCCTGAGCATTTTTTAAGTAAATCTGCTATAGAAATTAAAAAATTCAAACGTGCTGTTTGAACAGCTAAAGGATTTAAATCAAATCCCCAAACATTTTTCGTTATTATTTGCAATTGTTCTATGGGGGAAAGACCTTTTTTTTCTGCCTGTTCTCTAATATGTTTTGTAACACTAATTAAAAAGGAAGCAGATCCACAAGTTGGATCTAAAAAACGAGAATCTAACCAATCACTACAATTCAATTTTTGAATTGAAAATTCTACAAGCCAATCTGGAGTATAATATTCTCCTAAAGATTTTCTTAATTCTGCTGGTACAAGTGACTGATAAAATCCTTTTAGAATATCTTGCGTTCTAGCGGTCTCTAAATTATCTGTTCTATAGAAAGAAAGTTCCACTAAAACATCCTTTATACTCTCTATAAATTCATATTTTATTTCTTTATTTGAACATGCATCTAGATACCAAGAAAATAAAGCTTCTTCTACAAAACCCTTAATTCCAGCACCTTCAAATAATCTGCTATTTTCAATTTCGTTCTCTAACGCCCTAATTACATTTTCCTCTTCTAATGTAGCAATATATTCAGCAAAAGAAGGCATGCTAGTCAATTCATGTTTGGAAAGTATTTCAGCCGCAAGCAATTTTATAATTAATGAATTATAAGTATGAATTAAAAATAAATTACCAGGTATTCTTAGTTCTTTAGAAGTTTCTAATCCAAATTCTAACCCTTTACTTAAAGATTTGATTTGTTCCTTTGATAGATCTGCAATTTGTCCAAATAATGCTTGCCACTCTTTAAATAACATTTTAATTTTATTATTTTGAGAATCCATTAAACTTTTTGATAGTGCCTTTGCTAGAGGTTTAATACAGTTAATAGCTTTGGAAGATTGTATAGAAAAATCATTAACCAGATTTTCAACAGTAACGGCTTTTAGCTTGGAATCTAGTAATGCAGCTTGAACCATCGATGTAGATTGTGGAGAGAAGGGTAATAATTCATTGTGTTTTATTTCATTACCTTGGATACGGGCAAAACAAATATGATCACCATCTATTGCAATTCCTATATATTCTTCTGGATTAAGATTATCTTGCTCAGCTTTTCGTAAAATATATGGTTTTAATCGTTCGTATATTGCATTTTTAAAGGCCGGACTAGTTTGCTTTCCTTTAAATAATCCGGGGCTTTTAAATTCAATTATTACGTTATTATAGCTTGAATCATTATTTTTTCTCTCGGCTTCTAAAGATAAACCTAAACTATTACTTAGACCGCTAACCCAACTGATTCTAATCTCTTCTTCATTCGTCCAATAGGGTTTCTGTTTGTTTAAAATTGCATATAAATCGTTCCTCATAGATTATCATCCATTCTTTTAACTTCATTTCAACTTCAGTATATCGCAATTTAATTCTAGCGTGTTCTTAAATAGTATTCCACTTAAATAATTGGTAGAGCTTTTTGAAATATTGATTAGCAAAATAGAGCCTTTTAAAAATACAATAGTGATTGAAGTTGATGAATCTAGTATTCTAATTAATTTAGTTATATCTTTTATCATTAGTTTAAAAAGGGGAATATAAATAT
>NZ_JAQZSD010000133.1:0-3456 GCF_028674935.1 Lysinibacillus sp. CNPSo 3705
TCCACACTATCATCTTACAAGATATAGAGATATTACTGATACGAATGATTTTGAAATAATTCATGAAAGTATCGCAGTTAATTTAAAACAGGGATATTGGGAAATATATTATCAAGGTGGAAATCTGGAAAAAATCAACGAAAAAAGCGGGAGTTTAAAAGACTATGGAATATTTCTTTTTACAGTCACGCTAAAAGAAGAGGATGATATTGTAACATCCTTAGAAAACGCTTTTGATACTTGGCTGCAAAAATATAGTTAATATGAAAAAAGTTTTCTAATAGGGATAATGATATCTTCGTAAACATATCATTACTTAAAGCTGTTATTAAATAATCAATAGATTTAAATAGAGATTAAGAGGCTACCACATTATTTTGGCAGCCTCTTCCGTTTTATGGAAAAGTAAGTTGCTATCGAGTACAGCAGAATGATAAAGTTCAAGCGAAATTAAAGTTGATTTTGTTTTAGAAACAGACACAGATAGAATACATAGACCCTCCTATAGCCAAACCCACTTAAAGTAGGTTCTTTATAGAGGTTTAGAAAAGACTAAAAAAGCTTTTATAGTTTTTATATCTAATAGGTTAGGCAAGCAACGGGATTACCGTTGGAGATGAATATAAGACGTTAATCTAACTCAAGTTGCTTCAAAGCCAAAAAAAAAACATGTTTTTTGAGTCTATTGTATTCTGTTTTTAGTTTTGATAAGATGATATAAATAGATTGGTAAGAGGGAAGAACCTGCTTCAAAATAACCATTAGTCATGATGTTTCTTTTACATGGCTATTTAATGGTGTTTTGAAGCGGGTTCTTTTTTATTAGACTTTTTTCGAGAATGAGAGGTGTCCAGCAAGTGTTTTGGCACGAATGAAAAGGGTTTAATTTATATAATCATCTATGATATAGAAAGGAAGACATATTTATATGCCTTAATTAACCGTTGTAATTAGTGTTTTAAATCAATACATAAGGTTGAAGTTTAACAGGAATATAACCATGAAAAATGCAAAAAAAGAGAACATTGTATTGTTAATCAGCCAATTGCTATTAATTGTTGTTGATGTGGTATGCGAATTACCTAATGCAAAGTTTGTATCTAATTTGATAGATTACGGATGTCGATTAGGTTTTTTCCCCGCTAGCAGAGAATATACTACGGTTTAAATGAGAATTAAAATGTGGTATACACATGATAAACTGAATGATTATAAAGGGAAGCCTTAATCTAAAGAAGCATTTTGAAGAGCAAACGAAAGTTTGCTCTTTTTTTAGTAAAGTAGCAGTGTATTTCACTCTGCTACATATGTTTATTTAATAGAAATTTTTCGATGAGTCCATTTGGGTAGTCACTTCTTTTGTTTTCTATTGAAAGATCCTTTAGCCTTGTGAATTACTCTATGGTGGGTCGGACAAACAATCATGATGTTCGGGGGAGTATTGTTTTAAGTTAACGAGAACTCTTCAATTTGATATCCCTAGAAGTGGTGGAATCAATAGAAGTGTTGATATTTCGTGTAGCAACTAACAGAATGAAGATAGTAGTCGATGAATTTCACTTTCACCGAGAACGAAAATAATTGATTAATAGAAGTATAAAAATCTAAATGAACGTCTATATTGTAATTAAGAATTACGATTGATTCAAATGCTAATTTCGATTATCTAAAGGAGTGAAATAGTATGAGCCACGACCAATATCATGAAGAACATGATAATATCTTACATTACTGCTTCACATACAGCTTAGAGGTTAAATACTACTACATGATGGTGAAAGAACTGAAAAAGGGACGTAGAATTCAGTCCATTCAGTTAGGAGATAGCCAACTATTGATATGTTCATATAAACTGCCAAATTCAATTGATCTATGTGTACAGATTCCAATTGTATCATCTGTTAAACAAATGCCTTTAAAACCGTCCGGAACAAGCGAATAGGAGTTTTATAAGTATAGTACTGAAAAATCCGAAAACGACGAAAGAGCCTAATTATAGGCTCTTTTTTACGTACATAGGCAACGACTCTACAGATTGATACAATCAATAATTAATAATTTTAGAAATCTAATTTAAAGAAACAGAGTACTTCATTATGCTATAAATGTTTATTTAACATTAATTTTTCAATGAACCCATTTTAAAAATTCTTTTCTGATAATACAGTTTTTCAGTTAAGTTTAAATAGTTTAAATTAAAATTTGAACATAAGTGTGGCGGTGAGTGTTCTAAAATAAATAATTTTTTGGAATAGTTGCAGCAGCTGAATAACTAAAAAAAAAGACCGTTAAATCAACGTTAGAGGTCATTATTAGTACTTAATCTTTACGGTAACATTATCATCTTTATCACGAATTTATGAAAATCACTCAACTATTAAGCGTTATATATTATTGATTGGCTGTATGAAAGGTCGTCTCCATCTAAGAGTCGGGTAACAACATTTGACGACCGTCTCCACATGCATTCTTTTTTTCTTCTTCTTTGTTAATCAATCCTCCTAATACTTTTCTGTCTACTGTACGAATAATTAATTCTTCCATTTGAACAAGTGTTTGTTTCAATTCCTATCAGTATTAGTTTTGGTATTATTTATCAAATAATGAAATCACCCACTGCGTTTAAATTCGCAAACGATTAATTAGTTTTTTTATTTATTCAGTCTTTCTATTAATACTACAATCTAATTGTCTTAAAACCTCCATAACAATAAAAGACTAAATAAAAAAATTTCCAAAAAGTAGAAGGAATTTTAAAAGAAATGTTTAATATGTAATATTATAGAAAATAAAGAATTAATAGGGTGTTTGATTGTGAATTTCTTCTTTTTAACTTTTTGATAGTAGCATTTCGAAATTTATTAGTTTCCAATCCTTTAAACAAACAATAGATAAAAAGAGTTTTTGTGTAAATATTCCAATTTAAGTGATATTTATAGCCAAAGGTGAATTAACAGGGATAAATCACATCTTGAATATAGGATTAATAAATAATAAACAAAAAGTCAGCCTAAAAATACACTGAAAGGAGGTGATTTATATGCAATGGAATTATTAATATTTAGTAAGGAAGAATGTAATTAAACTTATTAAAACAAAAAGCAGCTTAAAAGATACATTGAAAGGAGGTAATTTATATGCAATGGAATTATTAATACTTAGTAAAGAAAAACGTAATTCAACTTATTAATTATTACGGATGTACATGCTAACAATTATGATTATAAAAAGACAGGGCGTATTCCCTGTCTTTTTATAATGTTAAAACAGGTGATAATATGATAAATGCTTTTAGAGCTTTAAAGATTCAGATTTATTTTTAATTAAAAAATTCAACTGTTATTCCTTTATGTGCTAGATTAAAAAATACCCAATTTGAAGAAGTATATAATTTCGAAAATGATCTTTACAAATTTTTAGATAAAATACGAAATAATTCTTAAAATAATATCAATT
>NZ_JAQZSD010000134.1:0-3217 GCF_028674935.1 Lysinibacillus sp. CNPSo 3705
TTATTTTGATTCCAATAGGTGTTTTTCTAGTTATAATAGGGACTTATTTTTTGTTTTCCCAATTTAGCGTATACACATTGAATTTTTTAAAACGAAAGGAAAATATATATTTAAAAAAAGTTAATCTTCTTACTATATCAGAGTTAGTATATCGTATGAGAGACAACGCAATTCTGTTTTTTATAGTATCAATTATTTCAGCCATTGCCTTTACAGGAATTGGTACCTTTATGTCCCTCGGAAATCCAGGGTTATCTGAGATGACTAATCCATTTTCCTATACTTACAGTTCTTCTCCGGAAAATAAACAAGAAGAAAAACATCTTCAAGAGATTAATAAAAAGTTAACAGATGCTCAATTTTTATATCGTACAGTTACAGTTACTCCTAAAGAAATGCAAAACAATCTACTTGTTTTTAGTTTAACTGATTTTAACCGTATCGCTAATGTACTTGGACATCCAAAAGAAACACTTAACAATGACAATCAAACGATTTTAGTACCTACTACAGTTGCTGAGCTAAAAAAATTCAAAAATAAAGAAAATATTAATAACACCATCGACTTAGTTCAAAGAGATACTGATATTCATTTACGTGTCAAAAAAACAGTCCCCTACCTTGGATGGGATGGAAAAGACGCTGGTAAAAGAATGATTGTTGTTACTGATAAAATGTTTGAAAAAATCCCGATAGGTCAGAATGAGGATACACTATGGAATTATCATTTGTTTACAGTCAAGGATTGGGAGAAATCAGAAGAAGTCACTAAACAACTCGAGAGTTCTTTTCCTATTTATGAAGAGGGAAAATATGCTTTTAAAGCTTTGGTAATTCAATGGTTAGTTGAAAAACAGGAAAATGGTATGTTAATTATTACAAGTGCATTAGTTGGAATTTTATTTTTTACCTTTGCTGCAAGTTTCCTTTACTCACGTCTATATACTGATTTAGAAAGGGATAAACATCAATACATGAGTATCGCGAAAATTGGATTAACAAAAAATGAGCTAAAAAAAGTAATATCACACCAACTTTGTATCATGTTCTTTTTACCAATTGTAATAGCTTTACTTCATAGCATTACTGCATTTATTGCTCTACAGAAGCTCGTCTCATTTTCTATTGTAATGGATTCTGTCTTCTTACTAATATTCTTTTTATCTCTACAAATTATGTACTTTTTTATCGTTCGATGGCGATACCTTCGTTATCTTTACAAAGAAATTATGTAGTTTTTTAATCGAGCTTAGATAATTAATAATAATCCATCCTTTTCGTAAGGATGGATTTTTTTTGAGTAATTATCTACTATAACGAAACTTTCAGAAATCTAAAATTTTTGTTAGATACGTTATAGGTAATTCGATAGGAGATAGTAAGGAAAAATATTAAACTCCATATTAGAGAAGTAAAACAAATTGAATAGTAGTGATGAAATTAGACCAAATTTATTTATTACTAATTTAATTATGGAGGAAAAAAATGAATATCATAAAAAATCTGTGTGTTATTGGGGTCATATTATTCGGTTTATATTTGGCATTTACATTTACTGAACCAAGAAACGGAATTTTAATCTTAGGTGACAAACAAACAATAGAAGAAATAAAAGTAGACCAAAAAAATAAGATTAAATCTATTGATTTATTTAAAGTCAAGATAACAAAACATAATGGTCATTCAGTATTAATTATGGATCAAAAAACAGCGAAAGATATAGTAGCAAAAGGAGTATTACGGGAAGGAGAAAATTCTAATATTCCAGTATCAGATCCAATCCATTCATTACCTGAGATAAAAAATAATGATGCGGTGTTACTTGCAGATAAAATATATCAAAATCGAAAAGACATAAAAATTGCTGATAAGGAGATGACAGTAGATTACGGAGGTAATATTTGGTTTGGCCATAGTCGTGATTTTGAATATGAGGAGTTCATTTTAATTGTAAACAATTCTAAGTTTAATCAGATTCCTGTTGAAGAAATAGATATGGGAATATTAGAACTTAATAAGGTCTATGGAAATAATAATGGAATTGTTGATATGAACAATGCCAAATCGGTACAAACAGAGAAGGAATTCACACAAATTTTCGAAAACAAATCCAATGGAATACATTTTTTCAAAAGCTTATCAATTATAAAATAATACATTAAGGAGAATCTTAAATGGCTGGTATTATAGGACATACAGTTGTTACCACAACAGCTGCTTTAGCATATAGAAAAAAATTAAATATTGCAACTTTATTTGCAGGTATGGCATTTCCAGATATTATAACTTCGTTTATAAATCCATTACCTCTTATAGGTAATTTAGATGAAAGTTTCATAGGAGGTTTGATTTGTGCAGTATTTTTATCATTAATAATATTGTTTTGTCTTAAGACAGTACCTAAAATAATGTTCTTATTTACTTATAAGCAAGGCATCTCACATAAGGTTATTTTCATCTCAGCTCTAGTAGGTACCGAGTTACATGTACTTATGGACCTTATTGCTATTAACGGTTGGCTTAATGGAACAATATTATAAACTATCGCTGTCTTAATCATTTACCAACAAAACAGGGAACGATAGTTTTTAATATTTATACCTAAGACAAGGCTGCCGGCATCGCTTCAATAAGGGGGAAGTTAAGAATGAATAAGTGGGGCTTTTTATTAATTTTTACAATATGTTTAGGTGTGACAGCCTTTAAGATAGTACCGTTCTTTCAAAGTGAAAAAGGTGTAATAGTAAATGTCTATAATGAGAACGGTGTAGTGGAGGGTAAGTTTTCTTCTGGAAATGTGAAAAAGGTAGAAATTCCAGTAGAACAGGTTTATCAAGGAAATTTACTTTTGATCAACAGTAAGCACCCAGTTCACAATGAGAGTATAAAATCAGATGTCATCAATTTATATGCTCGCAAAGAATTGGTAAAAGGATACAGATTGTTTAATAGCGAAACATATTTATCAGAAGATATAGCAAGTAAATTTTCGAATATGGTTCTTGATGCGGAAGAAGATGGAGTTTCTAGTTTTTTACTTACGAGTGGTTTTCGAGGATTTGATGAGCAAACTAAACTTTATAAAAAAATGGGTTCCAATCGTGCCATGCCAGCAGGTTACAGCGAACACAATTTAGGTTTATCGCTTGATGTGGGAAGTACCCAAGGGAAGATGGAGGTAGCACCTGAGGGAGAGTGGATTGCAGAGAACGCTTGG
>NZ_JAQZSD010000135.1:0-3165 GCF_028674935.1 Lysinibacillus sp. CNPSo 3705
TTTATTTTCTCTATTTCTTGTTTTTTTGACAAATCATATAGTAATTTGTTAAGTTCATCCAGATAACTATTCGCAATGTTTTCAATTATATTTTTCTCAAGATTATGTTCGTAATATTCAAAGCTAACTTCCAAACAACCATTAATAACCTTAGCCACTACATCTAAAATATAGTCACTATTTTCATTTAAATTTGTATCATTTAAAGAAAAATCGTTATTAATTTTGAAAATTGATGTATTGTTCTGATTATCAAATTGTCCTAAATAATTAAATTTAATTTTTGGTTTAGCTAAGTTCTTAAGCAGTGACTGCGTATATTCATCTGAGAAATCTCTTAAAATACCGAATCCCACACCTTTATGTGGTATTTCGTTTAACTTGTCACTTATTATGGTTAATACATCAATATTCGATTTATTTTCTAAATTATTTATTGTAAAACTAACAGGGAAAATGCTTGTAAACCAGCCAATCGTTCTAGATAAATCGACAGTACCATCGATATTCTCTCTTCCATGTCCCTCTAGATCTATAAGAAAATGCTTATCTTTATTCCAACTATTTAAAGACAAATATAACGGTGTTAATAATATTTCGTTTATTTTAAATTGCCCAGTCCTTAATGAATCTTTTAAAAGTTTACGAGTGGAGATAGGACTTAATTTTACAAGTACTTCTGCTCGTTTTTTCGTTCCTTCATTGGAGGTTAATGGAATATACATTTCGTTAGCAACAAACTTTTCAGTCCAATAATATTTATCTATATTTAACTTTTGCTCGTGGAAAAAGTCTTGTTGTTTCTTAGCCCATTCTTTGTATGACGTTGTTTTTGCTGGTAAGACAGCTTCTTGATCATTCATTAATTGATTATAAACTTGAGTTAAATCTTCTATGAAAATTCTCCAAGATACTCCATCCATAATTAAATGGTGAAATACTAACACTAATTTATTAGGCTGAGTAGGTGATAATTTTATAAATAATGCTTTTAGTAAATTTTGTTCTAAATTTAGACTAGATTGAACTTCATTGATATCCTTTTGTATTTCTTCGTTTTGCTCATTAATAGTTAATTTTACATAATCTTTTACTTCAAATAATAAATCAATTTTTTCTTCTATTTTTGGAATGTACGCTTCTTTTCGTTTGTAAAACCTAGCTCGAAGAACATCATGATGATGTATAATTTTCTGTAAAGATTTCTCTAATATTTCCATGTTTATAGGAGACGGCGTATCTAATATTAAGGACATATTCCAATGCTCTGGTGTTTTCAATTTCTTATTAAAGAACCAATTTTGAATTGGAGTTTTAAGTATCTCCCCAGTAATTTGATTTTGACTAATCTCAAAGTTTATAGTTTTTTTGCTAGTGTCTATATTTTTTATAGTTCTTTTCTCTAGTAAATCATTCAATTCAAGGTGAATCTCTTCTTTTTTAGCCTTGGCGACTATAAGCAAGGCCAAAATAGAATCTCCGCCCAATTCAAAGAAATCATCATCTATATTTACTTTTGGTATATCTAATACTTCACTCCATATATGACAAAGGACTTCATCTTTTGAAAGTGTCTCAGAATATGTTTCCTTGTGCTGTTCATTAGAAACAGGACTAGAATTCATCAATTTTTTCCTGTCTAATTTGCCATTATGGGTTTTAGGCCATTCATCTAAAATATTAAAAAAAGAAGGGACCATATATTGAGCAAGAGACTGTTTTAATTGATTTCTAATAAATTCAGAATTCAAGTGAGCTTTTTTATTTTTTAATATGTGTGCAACTAATTTTTTTCCGCTATTACTCTCTTTTGTCATAACTACAGCATCTTGAATATCAGGAATATTTCTTAGAGCTATTTCAATTTCTGTTAACTCAATTCGATTTCCTCTTATCTTCACTTGCCTATCATTTCTTCCGATATATTCTATATGATTTTCTAGAGTTATCCGTGCTAAGTCTCCTGTTTTATATAATTTCTTTGACGATATAACAGAGAATGGATTTTCAATAAAAGATTTAGCAGTAAGTTCTTGTTTGTTTAAGTATCCCTTTGCTAATCCATCCCCTGCTAAATAAAGCTCCCCTGCTACACCTTTTGGTTCCGGAGTAAGCTCTGAATTTAATATTAATGTTTGCATGTTGCTTATTGGGTTACCAATAGGCACATAGTTATAATTATCGTTACTATGACAAGTCCAATGAGTTACATCTATAGCTGCTTCAGTAGGTCCATAAAGATTATGGAGCTCACTATTTAGCAGGTGATGGAATTTCCTTTGTTGATTTTTTGTTAATTCCTCTCCACTACAAAAGACTCTTTTTAAAGTTAGACACGTTCCAACTTCTTCGTTTTCTAAGAATGCATTCAGCATGGAGGGTACAAAATGTACAGTTGTAACAGCTTCCGTTTTAATCGTATTTATTAAATATTGACTATCTTTATGACCTTCAGGTTTTGCGAAGACAACTCTTGCCCCAGTTATTAAAGGTAAAAATAATTCCCAAACTGATACATCAAAACTGAATGGCGTTTTTTGTAAAATAATATCTTTAGAATCAATTTCATAATATTCGCCCATCCATATTAACCTGTTTGCTACCGCACCATGATGAACCATTACTCCTTTAGGATTTCCAGTGGAACCGGATGTGTAAATAACATACATTAACTCTTCACAATTTATTTGTAAATCTAGATTGGAAATGGACTCATCCCTGTAATTTATAGTGTCAATACATAGAGCATTAATCTCTAAATAATTATATTTCCACGTTTTATTTACTAAAATAATTGAAGCTTCTGTATCATCTAATATATAGTTAATTTTAGTTTCTGGTAGGCTAGGGTCGACGGGTACATAGACAGCTCCGGCCTTTAGGATAGAAAGTAGACCTATCATCATTTCAAGAGATCTATCAAGACTTATCGCAACAAAATCACCAATTCCAACCCCATTTTTTTTAAGGTATCTTGCCAGCTGATTAGACTTTTCATTTAACTCTTTATATGTTAATGTTTTTCCTTCGTATTTTGCAGCAATCAAATTAGGTGTTTTTGCAGCTTGTTTTTCAAATAAAGAATGAATGCTTGTTTTTTCGTAATTTTTGTAAGTGTTATTAAATTTAATAAAAATATCATTACGTTCTTCTTCTGTTAAAAAA
>NZ_JAQZSD010000136.1:0-3123 GCF_028674935.1 Lysinibacillus sp. CNPSo 3705
TATTAAATTTAAAGTATAAAGAAATCGGAGTTCATCTGGGTTAAGGTGCTGAAAGATTACAGCACCCCAACATTTGACTTAGAACCTTTAATAAAATGTACATAACTTTAGAGGTTATGCATATTATCTATCAATTTGTAGACTTAATATTACCGATATGGTTTTTAGTTAGATCCAAGATACTTTAATAAAAATAGAAATATAAGTTTGGTTATGTTTCCCTTGGAAATATAACATGGAGATGCTAATTTATAGTATAATAACCATATGTGAAAAAATGACGAAAGCTTAGAAAGGTAGAATAAGTATGACATTTACTGAACCAGTTAGGAAATATATTTTGTCTGGAGTAGTAGTGTTTGTCGTTATTGGTCTAATCGGGGCAAATATTATGGCAAGTAAACAAGACAAAATTTTTGAAAAGAATGAGAATCTATATAATCAGGCACTTCAATTACAAACGGATGGTAATTATGAGGATGCATGGGAACCCATCTCTAAAGTATTAAAGGCAGAGCCTAACTCTGAAATTGCAAATTATTTAGCTGGTATTATTGCGGTTAATAAAGGTGATGTAAAACAAGGAGCAATCTATATGCAAAAAACATTGGATTTAAATCCTTATAAGGCAGAGGATCCAGTATTTATGATTCAGTTAGGTGAGATATTTGTAGTTACTAAAAGATTTGAAGATGCAAAAATTGTGCTTCAGCGCTGCCAAGAATCTGGTTGGGTACCAGAGGAGATACCAAATTATCAAGAGCATGTTGCCACACTACTAGCACAAATTGAAAATTCAAAATAAAGGAAGGTACTAAAGAAATGAGTAAGTTCTACGAAAAAGTAACTTATCGTGATGTAGAAGAAGATTTAAAATCACAAAAATCCGTAGACAAATGGATTTTCAGGTTACTCCTTATTGTTATTGGCTTTATGCCATTAATCGTTATGGCAAGTGTAACAGAGGTTCAATCTCCTCTTATTTCTAATATAGATAACTTATCAAGTGGTGTAAAGGGTGATTTATTCACACAGTATAAGGCGTTAGTTTTATTAGTAATCACTTTCCTAGCTAGTCTATTGTTTTTGGCGAAAATATTATTTATGAGCGGCGATATTCGCAAAACTAAATTGAACTATGCTGTAGGTGCGTTTGCAGTAGCGATTGTGTTATCGACTATCTTTTCCCCGAATATTTCCATATCGCTACATGGCCAGTACAGTCGTGCGGATGGTGCAATCAGCTGGATTTGTTATTTAGCATTATTTTTTATTGCAATGAATATTGAGTATCCGAAAAAGGTAGTAAATCATATTTTATATTCGCTGTATCCATTTATAATTATTAATTTTATTATTATAACTGTTAATTTTTATGGTAAAGATTTATTGCAATATACATGGGTTCAAAAATTTGTATCAGCGTTCTTACCAGATGGTGCAACAATCAGTGAAGGATCTGAGTTGATCGGGACGCTTAATCAATGGAACTATATGAGTGGAATGTTTGGTATCATGACACTACTATTTTTAGCAAGCGCTATTGTTGCTAATTCGAATGTTAAGAAATTCACGAATTTATTTATTGCTTTATTATCAATGATAATTATGTTGATGGCTATGTCCGCAAGTGGTTTCTTTACATTTGTTTGTATTACACCGTTATTAATTTGGTTAGCTATTAAGTCTTTAAATAGAAAGAGAACATTACTAATTATGATGATTTTTTTCATTACAACTGCATGTTTTGTTCATTCTTTATCTTTGAAAAATCCTAAAGTATGGGATGAATCAATTGGCTTCTTTCTTCCTAAAAATAACCCATATGGAATTGAACAATCAGTAGAGACATCGATTGTGGGGATCAATTTAGATAGCTTATCCGTATGGAATATTGAAAAGGCATCAGCAGCAAAAAATACATTTGAATTACCTGTGCTACCTGAAGCTAAATGGGGTCCTGGTACAGGAAGGATTTATATTTGGGAAAAAACTTTAGATTTAGTGAAAGACCGTCCATTCTTAGGATACGGTTTAGATACACTTGTTTACCAATTTCCGCATAATCATATAGATGCAAGAGGAAATTTAAATGAGGTTACAATCGTAGATAAACCTCATAACATTTATGTTGGTGTTATTTATGGAACAGGTATATTAGGAATACTGGCATTTTTAGCAATAATTCTAATATCACTTAAATCAACAATCCGAGAAATTTTCAAATTTAATATGTCATCGAATTTAGTTGTTGCCTTGTGTATTGCATGGCTTGCGTTTTTAATCCAAGCATTGTTTAATGATACTTCTATTGGGATTACAGGACCACTTTTTGCAATCGGAGGAATCATGTTAGGCTTATTATACAAGAGAAATGAAATAACTGTATAAATGTAAAAAGTATGAAAATTTGAGGGAGTAAAAACCCTTTAATTCTATGCTTTTAATAGATTACAAAAATTGTTATAGAAGGTGAATTATGGATTCTGCGAGATTTCAAGAATTTAAGAAGACAACAAAACTTACTTTTGAGTTATCAAAAAGTGATTTAAAAACTCGTTTTGTAGGATCTGTTTTAGGAATAACATGGGGATTTTTACATCCATTAATTACAATTTTAATTTTTTGGTTCGTATTTCAAGTAGGCTTTAAATCAATGCCAGTAGACGATTTTCCGTTTATTTTATGGCTGATGTGTGCAATGATACCATGGTTCTTTTTTTCGGACTGTTTAAACGGTGCAACAAATTCAATATTAGAAAATAGTTATCTGGTAAAAAAAGTTAATTTTAAGATAGGTATTTTGCCTTTGATAAAAATAGTATCTTCACTATATATTCACGTCTTTTTCATCACATTTTTATTTTTTATGTTTTATATATATGGCTACAGTTTTAATATATATAATCTACAATTTCTATATTATTTATTTGCAACAATAATATTAGTAACCGGTTTATCATATTTAACAGCAAGCTTAGTAGTCTTTTTAAAAGACATTGGGCAATTAGTAAATATGTTATTACAGTTTTGTTTTTGGATGACGCCAATTTTTTGGTCTTTAGACATACTTCCTCAAAAATATCTATTTTTAATAAAACTTAACCCAATCTATTATATTAC
>NZ_JAQZSD010000137.1:0-3062 GCF_028674935.1 Lysinibacillus sp. CNPSo 3705
TTATTATACTATATCTATCCTGTCTGGCTCTTACTGCATTAAAAAAAATAAAGTCATCAATATTAATACTTGGATTATCTTCAACAAAATAATGTTTAAGTAAGTCCTTGATAGTTAATCTACTGTTGTCGTAAACTTCAGTTTCAAATTCATCATCACTTAAGCAAGAGATAGATAAATTACACTGTGCATCCAAATCAATTAGTAGCACTTTGGGAATATAATCATCTTCAAATTTCAGATGATGTAATCCAGTAGCTAGATTATGTGTGAATGTAGTTTTACCTACCCCACCTTTCCAATTAATAACACTTATTACCTTCGTCATTATTTTACAACTCCTCCAATTATCATACTACTTTTAACTAAGAGTAACAAATTTTCTTAAGAAATTATATCCTAAAAATATATTTATTTTCATATAATACCTATTTTCAGGCGAGTCTCTTTCTCTCTTTAGACCTAATAACACTATTTTCCACTCTACCATTTAATAAACATGTGATGAGATTAAAATTTGATAATTCTAATAACAAGCTCAACATATTATGAAGTGATAACTATCAATTTTAAAGAGTGCGGGAGTAGTAGTGCTACTAAGTAGTATAACCTTCAGCTACCCTTTTTGGTCTTTACTAGCCCCGTACTATTCGCACGTAGAAAGTATCTCTATTAACATTATTTTATGCAATATCACACGTGACAAATTTTTCATACATTTGCGTGGATGACAGAGTCTTTTTCCAGCTTACAGGTGAGCTAAAATTTGATAAAAGGACTTTTTTTCTATTCTTCAAATGATTTCATTTATCAATTATTTAAATTTATTTTCTTTCTCTACTGAAACAGTTAAAGTTGATGAACTTCCTTCTTCCTGCTCATATTCCGCTTTATAAATAATACCATTATGAGAATAAGACAGCTTTTTTCTTGTAGTATTATTCCATCCCGTAGACCAAGATATTCCAGAACTATCTGTTTCCTTTTTTTAGGTGTGATTGATAAATCGGTTAGTTCGATTAATTTAAACAGAAGCAATATGAACATCTGTATTTCTATCTATATTGTTCTTCTCTATAACTCCTATTACTACGCACTTAATTCCAAATTTTAAATAAATTATAATTTACAAACAATTTTCAAAAGAATTTATAGTATAATATAACTATTAAAATACCTTATGAGGAAATTGAAATGTTAAAAGAAAAATTAGAACAAATCACAAAACCTATTGTAAGTGATATTACAAATCAACAAATTCTATATGGTATGGCTGTTCGTATACCTGCATTAGACTTACTTAAATTATTTTCCGATTCTGAATTTGAGGACTTTATCGAGGAATGGTCTAGCTCTTATTTAGCTGAAAAAGTAAATTACAAAAAGGTATATAAAAATAGGGGCGCAGGTGATAAGGGTAGAGATATTATTGCAACCTTAGATGATAAAGAAGTCCTTTGGGATTGTTATCAATGTAAACATTATGAAAATCCCTTAACTCCTTCTGTAGTATGGGTTGAATTTGGAAAACTATGTTATTACACTTATAGAGGCGACTACACTATTCCACAAAAATACATTTTCGCTACTTCCAGAGGCCTCGGCAGTAAATTAAAAGATCTAATTAAAAAACCTGAGAAATTAAAAGGGGAATTAATTAAATTATGGGATGATAAATGTAGAAAACAGATAACAGATACTGAAGAAGTAATATTAGAAGGTGAGTTTAAAAAATATGTACAAGACTTCGATTTTAGTATTATAAGTTTTTTAGAACCTTTAGAGCTAATTGAACAGCACCGTCAAACACCATACTATATTACAAGATTTGGTGGTGGATTTACAAAATTTAGGGTAGATCCAGAAATCCCTTCAATAATTAGTAATTCAGAGGTTACCTATATAGAAAAATTATTAAAAGCATATAATCATGATAGTAATGAAGTATTTGATATCGATAACTTAAAGAGCAAATATAAAAAGCATTTATCCAGAGAACGTATTCATTATCATAAAGCACTGTCACTTGCAATATTTGAACGAGATACTTTACCAGAAGGAATGGAAGCATTTGAAAAATTAAAAACATCAGTATTTTATGGAATTATTGATACTGTTGAATCTGATTACAGTAGCGCATTTACTAGGATCAAAGAAACTACAAAAGTTGCTAGAAGTTTACAACTTACAGGTAATGCATTAACTAGTTTAGTGGAAGATGATGATAAGCACGGCATTTGTCATCATTTAGCTAATGATAATAAAATTGACTGGGTGGATATAGATGAGTAATACAACAGATAATTTATTTAATTCATCGTTAGAAGTAGCTTTAAGAATACTAGTTTTACTTAACCGTGCTGAATCTAATAATTTTGATATAGATAGATTAGTTATATTCGATTATTTTATTTTACATAGGAATGATATTGATAAGAATCAAGAAAGTATTCACCCACCTTTACCCCATAGAAGCTCTGAAATAATAATTAGAAGAAAATTAGTACAAGAGGGTTTAGATGTTTTAATAAGTAGAGGACTTATTTCAACTATCTATCATAATACTGGAGTATTTTATTCAGCTAATAGAAGTACATCATTATTTGTGGATTTATTAAAAAGTACTTATTTCTCAAAACTTACTTTAGTTGTAGAATGGGTTCTTTCTAAATACGGAAATGTTAGTACACCTATGCTAAATAAGATTATAAATGAGAATATTCATATCTGGGGTGGCGAATTTGAATACGAAGCATTAGTAAGGAGTACCTATGAACAATAAATACGGTTTTATTTTAAATAGACTTGTCTTATCAAATTCTACTGAAACAAGAGAAATCAAACTTTATAAAGGTCTAAATTTTATTTCTGGTCCAACCGATACTGGAAAAACCTATATATATCAATTGATAAAATATTTACTTGGTTCAAACGATTTACCAAAAAAAATACCAGAGAATAAAAATTTCAATATTGCCTATCTAGAAATACAATCTTACTCAAAAAATGAAATTATTACCTTAAATAGAATATTAGGTACAAACAAAATTAATATCTATAGC
>NZ_JAQZSD010000138.1:0-2954 GCF_028674935.1 Lysinibacillus sp. CNPSo 3705
TCATTCATAATTCTCCTTCGTTTCAAAAGATAGTAATCAAACGCTTTATGTTAAACAAACTTAAAATAGGTTTAATTTAGTATTTTTGTATATTTTATTTCAAGTACGAAATAGTTACTATATTTTTATTATAATCATAATTCTTGTTGCAATAGTAATTAAAAACTGATGGTATGGGGCATTAGGAGGAGATACCGTTACTTTCACCAGCTTGTACGAATGCCGCCTTTTTTCTTTTACCATATAAGCAACATCTCTGGCAATCCCACTTAACCTGAATAGCCCCAGAGTAAGATCCAAGTAAATTAAATCCTTGCATACAATCAAGAAAGAAACTCATTTTATTCCCTTCATAGGAGTCTTTCTAGTTGAGTCAATTTGCTAGGAGGGCTATTTCTTTTTTCTTTTTCTGTTGTCAAAGATATCAAATATAAAGTTAGTCATTACATTGGCAAATACTTCATATATAAACGTCATTATTTTATTATCCTCCTTCTGTCTGTCCACATAAAATCTACTCCGTGAAGCCCCGCTTATTTTATAAAGCTTGCTTCGTATTCCACCTATATTACTTTCCTATGCTTCCGAAAAATTGATGAATTCGCAAGTATATTCCAAGTAAAACAAATCTTTGCATACAATTAATAAAAGAGACTTGCTTTATTTCTATGTAACCTCACTATTTTATTCAATAAAATGTAAGTATATTGGAATTACCTTATCGTAAAATAATAGACTCCTTAATAAAATCTTAAAAATTGAATAAGGGGTTTAAAGTTTTAGAAAGAAAGTATATGATTTGTAAAATTGATAGGGGTTTTTAATAAGACAATGAAATCGACTATTTTTGTAAGAAATCGTATGCTTTTTTTGTCCCTTTTCATCTCTACCTTATTTTATTAATAGAGGTAGTCCAATATTAGAAGCTTTAAGGGTAGCCATACAGGGGACCTCTCAAAAGTAAGCTTATTAGAAGTTGTGATAAGCATTTCTTCGTTTACTGTATGTACGATTTTCCATCTGAAAAGTTTTGCTGTTAAAATAGAAGTTTGATGAAAAATCGCTTTGATGGGGCTTTTGCTGGTTTATTCATGTAACATAGAGGACAAACACTAGCATAAGATGCCAAATAAACTAATCCCACTAATATTAACAATGTAAGTACACGTTTTGTTTTCATTGTGTTAGCTCCTTAATTGATTATCGTATACATAGAAGTTGGTAAGGCTTATTGTGAAATAATGACTATTTCAAATTAATGTTAAAAGAGGTGATAGTATGCAAGATGTATCAATTTTAGTGTTAGAGGATGAACGTGCAATTGCGGAAATGATTGAAATTATTTTAAGAAAAGAAGGATTTTTAGACATTACACTTTGCTGTACTGTTCAAGAAGCAAAAAATAAGTTTAAAACGAAGGTTTTTGATTTTTATCTATTAGATATTATGCTTCCTGATGGAAGTGGGCTGGATATAGCGAATATAATTCGTGAGCATAGTGAAGCGCCAATTTTCTTTTTAACGGCAAAAGGTAGTGATGCGGATAAGCTTCGCGGTTTTATGAACGGTGCAGACGATTATATTACGAAGCCATTTAATCCACTTGAGCTCGTTGCGAGGGTGAAGGTACAGCTTACAAGATATATGAAGAAAAAGATTGTGTCAAAAAGCCATGTATTCACATGTAATGGGTTTACATTTGATATGGATGCCGCGGAGATAATGGTAGATGGTACAAAGGAAATTATTAGTGGGCGATTATTTCACTTACTGAAGTATTTATGTGAAAACGTAGGGCAAGTATTATCAAAAGAGCAAATTTATGAGCGTATATGGGGTGGTTATTTGTTCGATGATAATACAGTGATGGTACATATTCGAAAACTTCGCGAAAAAATTGAAAAGAATCCAGGTAAACCAACTTACATTATAACTGTGAGGGGTATTGGTTATAAACTTGTTGGAGATGCTCTTTCATGAAGCCAGTCAGAAGATTAACACTTCGTTTTGTGTCTTATTTCAGCATTTTTTATTTACTAATCATTGTAGGTTTTATTATTAGTTTTTTGCTTTTTTCATTTTTTATCTATAAGAACTCCGGTGAAAATATTCATACAATGACTTACGATGAAATAAAAGATGAAATCATTGTAAAAAAAGGAGAGTCCGTTGAAATTAGCGACGATTTAGTGAAGCGGGCGGAGGAGAACTTAGGGGAACTTTATTTGTTCAATCAATCGATGGACATTATTGATTACACAGGAGATACATGTGAACTATGTGGAATGTCAGAGACCGAAATAATGGCCCTTCAACGACCGGGAATGCATACGTGGGAGATTCCTAAATATTATTTGTTATTTCTCCCTATATCACCTGTTCAACCGCTTTTTGAGGAGGCACTACAAAATTGGAGGACTACAGGGGAAATTTCAAACGATGTACTCCAGCATTTACAAGACAATAAGGCATCTGTTGAAGTCTATAATGAGCAATGGGATAGGATAGATATCATTGGAGAGCGTTATAAAAAGCTGCATAAGCCTCAATTGCTAGAAGAGAAATACGATATTTTTGAGCATAAAGAGTTTACAAAAAATGCTACATTGGAGGATGGCTCGACCCTAGTTGTTCGGATGCCGAATCCATCATACAAGCCATTTGAAGAACCTTTAAATAAAGCATTAATAGTATTTGTTTCTTCCTTCTTTGGTCTTCATTTAATATTGTTAATTGGGGTCATCTTTTTATCAATTAGCATTTCGGGTCAGTTTGTTCGTCCCCTTGTTTATGTACTATTTCGTATTGAGCGACTTGCACAGTTTGATTACAGTGAGGTAAGAGATAAGAAGGTACATCATCGAAAGACAGGAAAATTAAAAAGGAAATTTAAATTATTCCAGCCAGTTGATGAATCTCTCAATCACTTATCGGAACGTCTTGACTCTAATGAA